>NZ_JBHXTL010000002.1:0-92874 GCF_042677365.1 Kitasatospora sp. NPDC127116 | reverse complement strand
TAACACCCTCAAAACGCGGGGGCGCGCTGCGTGCGCGGGGCCGGCCCCGCCCCGGAGAAATGCCACAAGCTCAGGGGGAGGCGAGGGCGGCCCGCGGCAAGGTGCCACAGGAACGCGCAAAGGCCTGGAAATGCGGGTTGCGGCGCGCACCGGGCAAGCCGGAGCGCGGCACGGCCGCGCCGGCCCGCCGGTTCGCGCACCGGGCCTGCCGGGAGGCGGTCCAACTCCTGTACGGCGCCGTGGGATCGGCCGCGATCTACACCGGGCGCACCCCGCTCGACCGCTGCTGCGCGACGTCATCACCGCGGGCCGGCACGTCGCCTCGGTGGAGAAGGTCCTCGATGGCGTCGGCGACCTCCGGCCCGGGGGGCGCCTCCGGCTCCCCGCACTTCTGATCCGGCCGGGCCGGTCCGGGCGGGCAGGGGCGCCGACGGCAGGGGCCGGCTCGCCGCGGTGGTCGAGCCGGCCCGGAAGATGTCGGGGTGCCGGGTGCCGGGTGCCGGGTGCCGGGTGCCGGGTGCCGGGTGCCGGCCTCAGGGCTCAGGCCTCCTCGCGCCAGCCCTCGTAGCCGGTCGCGAGGGTGTCGAGGGCGTGCAGCAGGGCGGGGGTCCAGCCGCTCTCCGGGGCCTCGGCGACGACCAGCCACTGGGCGTCCTCGGCGTCGTCCTCGCCCGCGAGCGCGTCGCGGACGACTTCGAGCTCGCCGAGGTCGGGCTGGGTGGCGCCGAGTTCCTCGGCCGCCTCCTGGGCGGTGTCGCGGTCGGGCAGGACGAGCAGCTGCCGGGCGTACGGGTCGTCGACGTCCGGGAGGTCGGTGGTCTGGTTCTCGCTCACCCGGCCATTGTCCAGGTCGGGCCGCCCGCTCCGTCGGGCGGGAGTGTCCGCGGCCCGTGGGATGCTGGTAGGCGATGGCCAGGAAGAGTGCACCCGACGACCTGCTCGCCCCGCTGACCCTCGCGGTCGGCCAGGAGGAGCTGCTGCTGGACCGTGCGGTCGCCCAGGTGGTGGCGGCGGCGAAGGCGGCGGACCCGGACACCGACGTGCGGGACCTGCCGCCCGGCGGCCTGCAGCCCGGCAGCCTTGCCGAGCTGACCACGCCGTCGCTGTTCGCCGAGCGCAAGGTGATCGTGGTCCGGGCCGCACAGGACCTCTCCGCCGACTCGGTGAAGGAGGTCAAGGCGTACATCGAGGCGCCGGCCGAGGAAGTGATCATGGTGCTGGTGCACGCCGGCGGCGCCAAGGGCAAGGGCCTGCTGGACGCCGGGCGCAAGGCCGGCGGGCGTGAGGTGGCCTGCGCCAAGCTGGCCAAGGCGAGCGAGCGGCTGGCCTTCGTCAAGGGCGAGTTCCGCACCCTGGGCCGCTCGGCGACCCCGGAGGCCTGCCAGGCGCTGCTGGACGCGCTCGGCAGCGACCTGCGCGAGCTGGCCGCCGCCTGTCACCAGCTGACCTCGGACGTCGAGGGCGCGATCGACGAGACGGTGGTGGCCCGCTACTACAGCGGCCGGGCCGAGGCGACCGGCTTCGAGGTGGCGGACCTGGCGGTCACCGGCCGGGCCGCGGAGGCGCTGGAGCGGCTGCGCTGGGCGCTGGCCGTCGGCCAGCCGCCGACCGGCATCACCTACGCGCTGGCCTCCGGGGTGCGCAGCATCGGCCGGCTGGCGAGCGCCGGGCGGAACATGCGCCCGGGTGACCTGGCCCGCGAGCTGGGCATGCCGCCGTGGAAGGTCGACCGGGTCCGCCAGCAGATGCGCGGCTGGACGGGCGACGGGGTGGCCACCGCTTTGACCGCGATCGCCCAGGCCGACGCCGCCGTCAAGGGCGGATCGGACGACCCGGCCTTCGCCCTGGAGCGCGCGGTGGTCGCCGTCGCCCGGGCATCCCGGGCCGGCTCCCGGCCCGCCTACTGACGGCCCGCCTACCGACGGGCCCGTCCACCGATGGCCCGCCCACCGATGGTCCGTCCACTGGCGGCGCGGGGCGGCGGTGCGAGCGGTCCGGCCTACTTCTTCATGGCCCGGAGGGCGTCCTGCCCGTCGGACTGGAGGGCGCCGCGCAGCTCGTCCTTGGACGGCGGCTTGCCCTTGCCCTCGGTGTAGCTGGCCGAGTAGGTGACGTAGTACGTCATCCCGCCGTCGCGGATGTCCAGCTCGGCGTAGACGCTGTGGTACTGGTCCGAGCCGTCGTCCTTGTACAGGAAGTACGCCTCCTCGCCGAGCCCCGCGATGTCGGTGACCTGGTAGCCGCGCGCCCGGTAGAGCTCCTTGTTGGCCTCCAGCTCGGGCGCCGGGTTGACCGCCTTGTGCAGGTCGACGCGCATGTAGAGGTTGGCGTACTCGCTGTCGCTGGTGCCGCCGGTGCGCTTGAGCGACATCGAGCAGTTCATGCTGTCCAGCGCCGGGTGCCGGTCGGTGTGGTGGGTCGACTTGGAGGTGTCCGAGACGGAGTACGTCTGGAGGATCTTCGTGGGCTTCCCGGTGGTGCAGAAGTCGTCGGAGAGCCGGTAGCCGCGCAGGTCGCGCGGGGAGGACTGGCTGGTGACCAGACCGGGGACGGTCATCACGGCGGCGGCCCAGCCGACCGAGACGATCACCGCTCCGACGAACGCCCAGACGGCGTTGCGCCGCAGGTTCCCGCTCCGTCCGGGGCCCGGGGCGGCGGGCAGGCCGGGCGCGGTGGGCAGCCCCGGCGGCGGTCCGAAGCCGCCCGCGCCCGCGGGCCCCGGGGCGCCCGGTACCGGCTGCGCGCCCCCGCCCGGTTGTTGCGGGAAGCCGTACCCCGGTCCGTTCGGTGCCGGTGGCGGCGGTGGCGTCGTCATGGAAGTTCCCCCTGGACCTGGTGCCGGGGTGCTCCCCGCACCTCGAACCGCACGTCGAACGGACCTGACCGACCATAGCGGCCGGACCGCGGAACGCGACAGGCGCCGCAGTGGTCTCCGGGGAGGAGGCCGACTGCGACGCCTGTCGTACTGCTTGGTTGCACCGCACCCGCGTGGCGAACGCAGGCCGCGTACGGTGCGAGTCTCGCGCGCCTCGGGGGTCCGGGTAGAGGGCCGGGTCGTCCCGAAGCGATGGGGGTCACCGCCCCCGGGGCGTCAGGCCTGGACGGCCGTGTTGACGCGCTTGGTGATGGCCGACTTCTTGTTGGCGGCCTGGTTGGCGTGGATGACGCCCTTGCTCACGGCCTTGTCCAGCGCCTTGGAGGCGGCGCGGGCCAGCTCGGTGGCCTTCTCGGTCTCGCCGGCGGCAGCGGCCTCACGGGCCTTGCGCAGAGCGGTCTTCAGCGAGGACTTGACGGCCTTGTTGCGAAGGCGCGCCTTCTCGTTGGTCTTGTTGCGCTTGATCTGGGACTTGATGTTCGCCACGAAGGAGCCTCAGTCTGTCTAAAGATTGTGAACGGGGTTGCAACCGGCGGCCTTCGGTCCAGCTGAGAGGGCATGCCGAGGCCGGGTGCAGCAGCCCACGCTACCAGGGGCCCGCTGCCCGCCCCAAACCGGGCGCTCGCGAGGACCGCACCCGGGCGCCCGCGAGGACCGCCCCCGGGCCCGTGCGAGGACCGCGCCCGGACGCTCGCGAGCGCCGCCCCGACGCCCGCGAGGAGCTTCCCCGGTGCCCACGGGGACCGCCCCGGGTGCCCGGGAGACTCCCGGACGGTGCCCCGGGCCGCAGTCGTGGGAAGATGGGAGGAACTATTTCGATCGGACGAGACTGTCCGGTCCCCGGGAAACCGGTCAGCGATGATCCGGACACCCCCGGCCCCGGACCAACGGAGAATCGGACCAAGGTGCCCGCGACCCCCAGCAATGTGCCAGAGCCCAGCCGTACCGACCCGGCGCTGATCCGCAACTTCTGCATCATCGCCCACATCGACCACGGCAAGTCGACGCTCGCAGACCGGATGCTGCAGATCACCGGCGTCGTCGACCCCCGGCAGATGCGTGCCCAGTACCTCGACCGCATGGACATCGAGCGTGAGCGCGGCATCACCATCAAGTCGCAGGCGGTCCGCCTCCCGTGGGCGCCGAAGACCGGCCCGAACGCCGGGGCGACCCACATCCTCAACATGATCGACACCCCCGGCCACGTGGACTTCACGTACGAGGTGTCCCGTTCGCTCGCCGCGTGCGAGGGCACCATCCTGGTGGTCGACGCGGCCCAGGGCATCGAGGCGCAGACCCTCGCCAACCTGTACCTGGCGCTGGAGAACGACCTCACGATCGTCCCGGTCCTCAACAAGATCGACCTCCCGGCCGCCCAGCCGGAGAAGTACGCCGCCGAGATCGCCCACATCATCGGCTGCGACCCGTCCGACGTGCTCCAGGTCAGCGCCAAGACCGGCCTGGGCGTCGAGGACCTGCTGGACCACATCGTCAACACCGTCCCGGCCCCGGTCGGCGTCAAGGACGCCCCGGCCCGCGCGATGATCTTCGACTCGGTGTACGACTCCTACCGCGGCGTGGTCACCTACGTCCGTGTCGTGGACGGCCAGCTCACCAAGCGCGAGCGCATCGCGATGATGTCCACCGGCGCCACCCACGAGCTGCTGGAGATCGGCGTCATCTCGCCCGAGCCGAAGGTCGCGGACGGCCTCGGCGTCGGCGAGGTGGGCTACATCATCACCGGTGTGAAGGACGTCCGGCAGTCCAAGGTCGGTGACACGATCACCTCGATGCACAAGGGCGCCACCGAGCCGCTCGGCGGCTACAAGGACCCGCGCCCGATGGTGTTCTCCGGCCTGTACCCGTTGGACGGCTCGGACTACCCGCTGCTGCGCGACGCCCTGGACAAGCTGCGCCTCAACGACGCCGCGCTGGTGTACGAGCCGGAGACCTCGGTCGCGCTCGGCTTCGGCTACCGCTGCGGCTTCCTCGGCCTGCTGCACCTGGAGATCATCCGGGAGCGCCTGGAGCGCGAGTTCAACCTCGACCTGATCTCCACCGCCCCGAACGTGGTCTACCGGGTGGTGATGGAGGACGGCACCGAGCACACCGTCACCAACCCGAGCGAGTTCCCGACCGGCAAGATCTCCGAGGTGTTCGAGCCGGTCGTGCGCGGCACCATCCTGGCGCCCAACGAGTTCGTCGGCGCGATCATGGAGCTCTGCCAGTCCCGCCGCGGCAACCTCCAGGGCATGGACTACCTCTCCGAGGACCGCGTCGAGCTGCGCTACACCCTGCCGCTCGCGGAGATCGTCTTCGACTTCTTCGACCAGCTGAAGTCCAAGACCCGCGGCTACGCCTCGCTGGACTACGAGCCCATCGGCGAGCAGGCCGCCCAGCTGGTGAAGGTCGACATCCTGCTGCACGGCGACCCGGTGGACGCGTTCTCCGCGATCGTGCACAAGGACAAGGCCTACAGCTACGGCGTGATGATGGCGGGCAAGCTCCAGAAGCTCATCCCCCGCCAGCAGTTCGAGGTGCCGATCCAGGCGGCCATCGGCTCCCGGGTGATCGCCCGTGAGACGGTCCGCGCGATCCGCAAGGACGTCCTCGCCAAGTGCTACGGCGGTGACATCTCCCGCAAGCGGAAGCTGCTGGAGAAGCAGAAGGAAGGCAAGAAGCGGATGAAGATGGTCGGCAGCGTGGAGGTCCCGCAGGAGGCCTTCATCGCCGCGCTGTCCACCGACGCCGAGACGCCGAAGGACAAGAAGTAGCGGCACGGCGGCGACGCAACGCCGGAAGGGCCCGGGCACCCGCCCGGGCCCTTCCGGCGTTTCCGGAGCCCCCGCCCCCGCCCCCGGCCCCGGCGCGTCCGGCAGCGGCCGGCGGGAACGGCGGGAACGGCGGGAACGGCGGGGCCGGCGGGGACGGCGGGCCTACTTCAGGCTGTTGAGGACCACGGCGACGATCGCCGCCTTCGCCAGCCGCCCCGCGGTGCCGGTGAACACGGTGGGCCGCATCGAGTCGTCCGGGCGGACCACCTGGAGCAGCCCGTCCCGCCGGCCGAGGCTCACGCACTGCACCTGGTACCGGAACGAGAACGGCCCCTCGGTGCGCCCGTCCAGCAGCCTGCCGAGGTACTGGCCCTGCGGCAGGGCGGTGGCGCAGCCCATCCGCAGGGTGCCGATGCCGGGGACGGTGACCGCGGCGGCGTCGCCGATCACGTGGACGTCAGGGTGGGAGACCGACCGCAGGTGGTCGTCCACCACGGCCCGGCCGCGCCCGTCCACGGCCAGTCCGGCCTCGGCGGCCAGCGGGTGCGGCTCCAGCGAGGCGGCCCAGACGACGAGGTCGGCCTCGATCGGGCCGGCGGTGGTGCGCAGCCCGTCCGGGGTGACCTCGGTGACGGTGGTGTTCTCGTGGACGCTCGCGCCGAGCTGGGCGAGGACGCGCCGGACGTGGGCCCGGCCCTTGGCCGAGTAGACGCCGCCGACCAGGCCGGAGGCGACGATCCGCACCTGCCAGGAGGGGTGGGCCTCGGCGAGTTCGGTGGCCAGCTCGATGCCGGTGGCGCCGCCGCCGACCACGGCCAGGGTGCCGGGCCGGTCGGCCGTGTCGATCCGGCGGCGCAGTTCGGTGGCGCGTTCCGCCGGGTAGGCGAGCTGTTCGGCGCCGGGGACGGCGTGCCAGGCGGTGCGGCTGCCGAGGGCGTGGACCAGGGTGTCGTACCCGAGGGTGGTGCCGTCGTCGAGCCGGACCTCGCGCGCGGCCGGGTCGAGTCCGACGGCCCGGGCCCGGCGGTGGGTGATCCGGCCGCCGCGGGTGAGCTCGCCGATGGTGGGCCAGTCGCGGCCGTGGCCGGCCGCGGTCTCGTGCTGGCGGATGCGGTGCAGGATCCGCTCCTCGGGGGCGACCAGGGTGACGTCGTGGTGCCGGCCGGCGCCCTTGGCCGCGGTGAGCCCGGCGTACCCGGCGCCCAGTACGACGATCCGTTGCCCGGTGGTGGTGCTGCTCATCTCGTCCGCCTCCTCGCGAGGGCGCTCCGGTGGAGCGCTGTTCGGGAAGGGGACGACGCGGCCGGCCGGGGTGTGACGGTGACCCGTGTCACAGCTCCACGGCGGGGACCCGGGCGAGCTTCTCGGGGTTGACCACGACGTGCGCCTCGGTGATCCGCCCGTCGGCCACGGTGAAGGCGAGGACGCCGCCGACCGTGCCGGTGGCCCGGTCGTACCAGACCAGTCCGGGTTCGCCGTTGACCACCGCGGTGGTGGTGGCGGTGTCGGGGGTGAACCACTTGGCGACCAGGCCGGCCACCATCCGGGCCACCCGGTCGGCGCCGTGGATCGGGCGGACTCCGGCGCGGACGATGCCGCCGCCGTCGGAGTGCCAGACCACGTCGGGGTCGAGGACCTCCATCAGGGCGAGGATGTCGCCGCGGGTGCTGGCGGCGGCGAAGGCCTCGACGGCCTGGCGGTGCTCGGCCCGGTCGGTCCCGCCGGTGCGCCGGGCGGCGTCCTGTGCGTGGTTGCCGTCGCGGACCCGGCGGCGGGCCCGGGAGGCGAGCTGGCGGGCGGCGTCGGGGGTGCGTTCCAGGGAGGCGGCGATCTCCTCGAAGCCGACCGCGAAGACGTCGTGCAGTACGAAGGCGGCCCGTTCGGCGGGGGTGAGCTGTTCCAGTACGGCCAGCAGGGCGAGCGAGACGGACTCGCCGCGTTCGGCCAGTTCGGCGGGGGAGTCGGGGCCGGCGGCGTAGGTGACGGCGGGCTCGGGCAGCCACTCGCCGTAGTAGGCCTCGCGGCGGGCCCGGGCGGAGCCCAGCTGGTCGTAGCAGAGCCGGGTGACGACGGTGGTGAGGAAGGCGCGCGGGTCGGCGACGGCGGAGCGGTCGGCGGCCCGCCAGCGCAGCCAGGCGTCCTGGAGGACGTCCTCGGCGTCGGTGAACGAGCCGAGCAGCCGGTAGGCGACCGAGCCCAGGTAGCGGCGGTTCGCCTCGAAGGCGTCCGGCGTCCGCGGGGTTCCGGAGGCAGCGGGGGTCCCGGAGGCAGCGGGGGTTCCGGGGGTGCCGGGCGCGGCAGGGGTGTCCGGGCGGTCCGGGGCCTGGTCGTCGATCACGGGCCCAACGTAGCGCGCGGTGTCCGCGAAGCGAAGGGCCGGGGCGGGAAGTCCCCGCCCCGGCCCTCCGGTCGGCCGGACGTCAGTCCATCTCGACCGCGGCCTCGGCGAACTGTGCCTGGTAGAGCCGGGCGTAGGCGCCGTCGGCGGCGATCAGCTCGTCGTGCGAGCCCTGTTCGACGATCGAGCCGTTCTCCATCACCAGGATCACGTCGGCGTCCCGGATGGTGGAGAGCCGGTGGGCGATCACGAAGCTGGTGCGGCCGGTGCGCAGCCGGGCCATGGCCCGCTGGATCAGCACCTCGGTGCGGGTGTCGACGGAGCTGGTCGCCTCGTCCAGGACCAGGATGGACGGCTGGGCGAGGAACGCCCGGGCGATGGTGATCAGCTGCTTCTCGCCGGTGCTGACGTTGGTGCCCTCGTCGTCGATGACGGTGTCGTAGCCGTCCGGCAGGGTGCGCACGAAGCGGTCGACGTGGGCGGCCCTGGCGGCCTCGACGACCTGCTCGCGGGTGGCCGACTCGGCGCCGTAGGCGATGTTGTCGGCGATGGTGCCGCCGAACAGCCAGGTGTCCTGGAGCACCATGCCGATGCCGGAGCGCAGTTCCTCGCGGGACATCGCGGCGATGTCCACGCCGTCGAGGGTGATCCGTCCGGAGCTGACCTCGTAGAACCGCATCAGCAGGTTGACCAGGGTGGTCTTGCCGGCGCCGGTGGGGCCGACGATGGCGACGGTCTGCCCGGGTTCGACCTTGAGCGAGAGGTCCTCGATGAGCGGCTTCTCGGGGTCGTAGCGGAAGGCCACGTCCTGGAAGGCGACCCGGCCGTGCAGTACGTCGGGCCGTTCGGGCATGGCCGGTTCGGGGCTCTGCTCGGGCGCGTCCAGCAGCTCGAAGACGCGCTCGGCGGAGGCGACGCCGGACTGCACCAGGTTGGCCATGCTGGCGACCTGGGTGAGCGGCTGGCTGAACTGCCGCGAGTACTGGATGAACGCCTGGACGTCGCCGATGGACAGCGAGCCGCTGGCCACCCGCAGGCCGCCGACGACGGCGACCAGCACGTACTGGAGGTTGCCGATCAGCATCATCGCGGGCTGGATGGTGCCGGAGATGAACTGGGCCTTGTAGCTGGCCTGGTAGAGCGCGTCGTTGTGCTCGCGGAAGGTCTCCGCGGACTCCTGCTGGCGCCCGAACACCTTGACCAGGGTGTGGCCGGTGTACATCTCCTCGATGTGGGCGTTGAGCTGGCCGGTGGACTTCCACTGCTGGACGAACTGCGGCTGGGCCCGCTTGCCGACCTTGGTGGCGACGATCACCGAGGCGGGCACCGAGACCAGTGCGATCACGGCGAGCAGCGGGGAGATCCAGAACATCATCGCGAGCACGCCGACCACGGTGAGCAGCGAGTTGACGACCTGTCCGAGGGTCTGCTGCATGGACTGGCCGATGTTGTCGATGTCGTTGGTGACCCGGCTGAGCACCTCGCCGCGCGGCTGCTTGTCGAAGTAGCTGAGCGGCAGCCGGGAGAGCTTGGCCTCGACGTCCTGGCGCAGCCGGTAGCCGGCGGCCTGGATGGCCCGGGTGGCCAGCCGGCCCTGGAAGATCCCGAAGACGGCGGAGGCGACGTAGATGCCGAGGACCCAGAGCAGGACGGTGCCGATGGCGCCGAAGTCCATGCCCTGGCCGGGGGTGAAGTCGACGGAGGAGAGCAGGTCGGCGACGCCGCCCTCGCCGTGGGCGCGCAGCCCGTCGACGACCTGTTCCTTGGAGGTGCCGGCCTGGAAGCGGGCGCCGACGACGCCGGCGAAGATCAGGTCGGTGGCGTCGCCGAGGATCTTGGGGCCGATGACGGCGCAGCCGATGCCGATGACGCCGAGGATCAGGACGCCGATCAGGGTGTTGCGTTCGGGGCGCAGCAGGCCGAGGACGCGCTTGCCGGAGCCCTTGAAGTCCATCGACTTCTCGGTGCCCTGGCCGCCCATGAAGCGGCCGGGGCCGGCGGGGCCGCGGCGGGCGGCGGCGGCCTGGGAGTCGCTGGGCAGTCCGGCGTCCTTCGGCGGGGTGTCCTTCTTCAGGGTGTCCGTGGGGGCGCCGCCGGGGGCCTGCCCCTTGTCCAGGTCGGGCTTTCCGGGCGTGGTCACGCCGCCTCCTGCTCGGTGAGCTGGGAGAGCACGATCTCCCGGTACGTCGGGTTGTCGGCCATCAGCTCGTGGTGGGTTCCGGTGCCGACGACGGCGCCCTCGTCGAGGACGACGATCCGGTCGGCGTCGCGGATGGTGGACACGCGCTGGGCGACGATCAGGACGGTGGCGTCGGAGGTCTCGCGGGCGAGGGCCTTGCGGAGCTTGGCGTCGGTGGCGTAGTCGAGCGCGGAGAAGGAGTCGTCGAAGAGGTAGACGGATGGCCGGCGGACCAGGGTCCGGGCGATGGCCAGGCGTTGGCGCTGGCCGCCGGAGACGTTGCCGCCGCCCTGGGCGATGGGGGCGTCGAGGCCTTCGGGCAGCTTCTCGACGAACTCCTTGGCCTGGGCGATCTCCAGGGCGTGCCAGAGCTCCTCGTCGGTGGCGTCGGGCCGGCCGTAGCGGAGGTTGCTGGCGATGGTGCCGGAGAAGAGGTAGGGCTTCTGCGGGACGATGCCGACGTTCTCGGCGAGCGCGGCGGGGGCGAGTTCGCGGACGTCGACGCCGTCGAGCAGGACCTGGCCGGAGGTGGCGTCGAAGAGCCGGGGGACGAGGCCGAGCAGGGTGGACTTGCCGCTGCCGGTGGAGCCGATGATCGCGGTGGTCTCGCCGGGGCGGGCGGTGAGGTCGATGGCGCGCAGCACCGAGGCCTCGGCGCCGGGGTAGCGGAAGTCGACGTCGCGCAGTTCCAGGTTGCCGCGGCGCAGCACCTTCCGGACGGGGTCGGTGGGCGGGACGACGCTGCTGTGGGTGCCGAGGACCTCCTCGATGCGCTCGGCGCAGACCTCGGCGCGCGGCACCATCATGAACATGAAGGTGGCCATCATGACGCTCATCAGGATCTGCATCAGGTAGGAGAGGAACGCGGTGAGCGCGCCGATCTCCATGGCGCCGCTGTCGATGCGGTGGGCGCCGAACCAGAGCACGGCGACGCTGGAGACGTTCACCACCAGCATGACGGCGGGGAACATGATGGACATCAGCCGGCCGACCTGGCGGGCGACCTGGGTGAGGTCCTCGTTGGCGTCGGCGAAGCGGGCCTGCTCCTGGTCGTCCTTGACGAAGGCGCGGATGACCCGGATGCCGGTGATCTGCTCGCGCAGGACCCGGTTCACGGTGTCGATCCGTTCCTGCATGCTGCGGAACCGGGGGCGCAGCGCGCGGACCAGCAGGACCACGACGACGCCGAGCGCGGGGATGACGGCGAGCAGCAGGCCGGAGAGCGGGACGTCCTGGTTGAGCGCCATGATGATGCCGCCGACGCACATGATCGGCGCGGCGACCATGAGCGTGAAGCTCATCAGGGCGAGCATCTGGACCTGCTGGACGTCGTTGGTGGTCCGGGTGATCAGCGAAGGGGCGCCGAACTGGCCGACCTCGCGGGCGGAGAAGCTCTGCACCCGGTCGAAGACGGCGGCGCGGACGTCCCGGCCGAAGGCCATGGCGGTGCGCGCGCCGATGAAGACGGCGCCGACCGAGCACAGGGCCTGGAGGACGGTGACGGCGATCATCACCCCGCCGACGCGCAGGATGTAGCCGGTGTCGCCCTTGACCACGCCGTCGTCGATGATGTCGGCGTTGAGCGTCGGCAGGTAGAGCGCCGCGAGGGTGGACACCAGCTGGAGCAGTACCAGCAGGGTGATCGGTCGGGAGTACGGGCGCAGGTACGCCCTCAGCAATCTGATCAGCACTAGCACACTCTTGTCGTCGCCGGTCGGGTTCGCACCCCAATTCTCCGTGTTCTGTAGCGTCGTACAGGTCATTCGGCGTGCGGGAGCCGGAGGTTTGCCGGGCCTTTGCCGAACGGACGGGTCCGGCACCGGTGGCGCGGGGGCGTGCCGTCGGGCGCTGCCCTCTTACGGAATGACCGGTTTCCCCCTAGGCTGCTGATTGCCCCTTTGTTACTGACCGGTACCGTTCAGGTGAACCGGGGCCCGGCGACCGCCCCCACGGACGCCGCGACAATCCAGACGGCCACCCGCCCCCGGAGGTCCTCGTTGAGTTCCGCGCAGTCCCTGATCGGCTCCGGCAGGTCCGACCTCGTCGCCGGGCGTCCGGCCTCCGTCGCCCACCTGTTCCTGGAGCGGGTCGCCCTGACCCCGAACGCCGAGGCCTACCGCTACCCCTCGCCCGTGGACGAGCAGGCCGCCGACGGCGCGCCCGGCGCCGAGCAGTGGCGCTCGCTCACCTGGGCGCAGACCGCGACCCGGGTCAAGGCCGTGGCCGCCGGCCTGATGGCACTCGGCATCCACCCCGAGGACCGGGTGGCCCTGGCCTCCTCGACCCGGCTGGAATGGATCGTCGCCGACCTCGGCGCCATGTGCGCGGGCGCCGCGATCACCACCGTCTACCCGAGCACCAACGCGGACGAGACGGCGTTCATCCTCTCCGACTCCGGTTCCCGGGCGCTGTTCGCCGAGAACGCGGCCCAGCTGGCCAAGGCCGTCGGGCAGCTCGACCAGCTGCCCGAGCTGCGCACCGTGATCCTCTTCGACGCGCCCGCCGAGGCCCCCGAGAGCGCCGGCCTGGAGCTGCTCACCCTCGCGGAGCTGGAGGAGCGCGGCGCCCGGTACCTGGCGGAGCACCCGGACGCGGTGGAGAAGGCCGTCGACGGGCTCGACAAGGAGCAGCTGGCCACCCTCATCTACACCTCCGGCACCACCGGCCGCCCCAAGGGCGTGCGCCTGGTGCACGACTGCTGGGCGTACGAGGGCCGGGCGCAGGAGGCCAGCGGACTGCTGGGCCCCGACGACGTGCAGTTCATGTGGCTGCCGCTGTCGCACGTGTTCGGCAAGACGCTGATCTCCGGGCAGATCGCCACCGGGCACGTGATGGCGGTGGACGGCCGGGTGGACCGGATCATCCACAACCTGCCGGTGATCCGGCCGACCATCATGGCCTCGGCCCCGCGCATCTTCGAGAAGGTCTACAACGGCATCGCGGGCAAGGCCCGGGCCGAGGGCGGCGCCAAGTACAAGATCTTCCTGTGGGCGGCGAAGGTCGCCCGCGAGCACGCCCGGGCGGTCCAGGAGAGCCGGGTGGCCACCGGCACCGAGACGGCCCCGCTGGGCCTGCGGGCGCAGCACGCGCTCGCCGACAAGCTGGTGTACGCGAAGATCCGGGCGGCCTTCGGCGGCCGGCTGCGCGGTGCGGTCTCCGGCAGCGCCGCGCTCGCCCCGGAGATCGGCTACTTCTTCATCGGCGCCGGGGTGCCGATCCTGGAGGGCTACGGCCTGAGCGAGACCAGCGCCGGCTCCTGCGTCAACCGCGCGGAGGACGTGCGGATCGGCACGGTGGGCCGCCCGCTGCCCGGCACCGAGGTGCGGATCGCCGAGGACGGCGAGATCCTGCTGCGCGGCCCGGGCGTCATGCGCGGCTACCACAACCTGCCGGAGAAGACCGCCGAGGTGCTGGAGTCGGACGGCTGGTTCCACACCGAGGACATCGGCGAGCTCACCCCGGACGGCTTCCTGCGGATCACCGACCGCAAGAAGGACCTGTTCAAGACCTCCGGCGGCAAGTACGTGGCGCCCAGCGAGGTCGAGGGCAAGTTCAAGGCGGTCTGCCCGTTCGTCAGCAACATCCTGGTGATCGGCAACGGCCGCAACTTCTGCACCGCGCTGATCGGCCTGGACGAGGCGGTCCTCCTGCCGTGGGCCGCCGAGCGCGGCCTGGCCGGCAGGAGCTACGCCGAACTGGCCGCCGAGCCGGCCGTGCACCAGCTGATCGAGGGCTTCGTCAAGCGGGTCAACGCCGACCTCCAGCGCTGGCAGACGATCAAGAAGTTCCACCTGCTGCCGCGCGACCTGGACATCGAGCACGGCGAGCTCACCCCGAGCCTGAAGATCAAGCGCCCGGTGGTCGAGCGGACCTACGCGGACGCCGTGGCGGCCATGTACGCGGGCGCCAACGAGGCCTGAGCCGCCCCGCCCCGTACGGCTCACCCGAACGGGTGCGCCGTACGGGACAATGGGCTCATGCCCTCCGCACTCCCCGACGGCGATCCGGTGCCGTCCGACGGTTCCCTGCCCGCGCACGCCCTCGACGGGCTGGGCGACCGGCCGTTCGGCTTCTACCTGCACGTGCCGTACTGCGCCAGCCGCTGCGGCTACTGCGACTTCAACACCTACACCGCCACCGAGCTGCGCTCCTCCGGGGCGGTCGCCTCGCAGGACACGTACGCGGACAACGTGGTCGCCGAGATCCGCCTCGCCCGGAAGGTGCTGGGGGACACGGACCTCCCGGTGCGGACCGTCTTCCTCGGCGGCGGCACCCCGACCCTGCTGCCCGCCCGCGACCTGGTGAAGATGCTCGCCGCGATACGCGAGGAGTTCGGGCTCGCCGAGGACGCCGAGGTCACCACCGAGGCCAACCCGGAGTCGGTCGACCCGGCGTACCTGGCCGAACTGCGCGAGGGCGGCTACAACCGGCTCTCCTTCGGCATGCAGAGCGCCCGCCCGCACGTCCTGAAGCTGCTCGACCGCCACCACACCCCGGGCCGCCCCGAGGCCTGCGTGGCCGAGGCCCGCGCGGCCGGCTTCGAGCACGTCAACCTCGACCTCATCTACGGCACCCCCGGCGAGTCCGACGACGACTGGCGGGCCTCCCTGGACGCCGCCATCGGCGCCGGGCCCGACCACGTCTCCGCGTACTCGCTGATCGTCGAGGAGGGCACCCGGCTCGCCGCCCGGGTCAAGCGCGGCGAACTGCCGATGATCGACGACGACGTGCACGCCGACCGCTACCTGATCGCCGAGGAGGCGCTCGCCGCCGCCGGCTACTCCTGGTACGAGGTCTCCAACTGGGCCACCGCCCCCGAGGGCCGCTGCCGCCACAACGAGCTGTACTGGACCGGCGCCGACTGGTGGGGCGCGGGCCCCGGCGCCCACAGCCACGTCGGCGGCGTCCGCTGGTGGAACGCCAAGCACCCCGCCGCCTACGCGCAGGCCCTCGCCGAGCAGCGCACCCCGGCGCTGGCCCGCGAGGTGCTGGCCGAGGAGGACCGCCGCGTCGAGCGGATCCTCCTGGAGCTGCGCCTGGTCGACGGCATCCCCCTGGACCTGCTCACCGACACCGGCCGCAAGGCGGCGGACCGGCACCTCGCCGACGGCCTCCTCGCCGCCGGGCCCTACGAGCAGGGCCGCGCCGCACTGACCCTCCAGGGCCGCCTCCTGGCGGACGCGGTTGTTCGTGACTTGGTGGACTGAGTGTCGTTAACGTGGTGTCAGCCGTCGTAGGGAGCGCGCAATGACCGCCATTGATGACCGGGTGACGGGGATCTTCGAGAATCTGGAGGTCCCCGAAGGCTTCAAAGCCGAGCTCATCAGGGGGGAAATCGTGATGATGGCCGGGCCGGACATGGTCCACAACCTCATCATCCGGGCCATCCAGCACCAGACGCCGTACACCCGGTGGAATGCACTGACCACGCAGGATGTGGCCTTTCCCCGCGAGGCCAGTGAGCCGCAGCCGGACCTGGTCGTGTTTGAGCGGGGGGCTGCGGAGGAGAGCGGTCGGCTGTTGCCCGCGCTTGCGGTCACCCTGGCGGTCGAGGTGGTTTCGAAGACCAGCGTGCTTCGCGACTACCGGACCAAACGGGAGCTCTATGCAGAGGGCCAGATTCCCGCATATCTGATTGTCGACCCGATCAAGGGTGTCTGTGTGCTGCTCACCGAGCCGAGTCGAGCGGCGGCCTCCGGGCTGCCGGACTACGCGGTCGAGCGGACCGCGAAGTTCGGCGAGTCGATTCCGCTGGATCTGCTCGACATCACGCTGGACACCTCGGAGTTCCGGACCTACTCCTGACCCGGCAGGGCCGTAAAGTCGATCAGTTCCTCCACCCGGCCCAGCAGTTCGGGTTCCAGGTCCTTGTAGCTGTCCACCTTCGACAGGATGTGCTTCCAGGCCGCCGGGGTGTCCACCGGCCAGCCGAGGCGGCGGCAGGTGCCCTCCTTCCAGTCCTCGCCCCGCGGGACGGCGGGCCAGCCGGGGATGCCCACGCTGGAGGGCTTCACGGCCTGCCAGATGTCGATGTAGGGGTGGCCGACGACCAGCACCGAGTCGCCGGTGACCCGGGCGGCGATGCGGTGCTCCTTCGTCCCCGGCAGCAGGTGGTCGACCAGGACGCCGAGGCGGCGGCCGGGGCCGGGCGCGAAGTCGGCGACGATCGCGGGCAGGTCGTCGATGCCGCGCAGGTACTCGACGACGACGCCCTCGATCCGCAGGTCGTCGCCCCAGACCCGCTCGACCAGCTCGGCGTCGTGCCGGCCCTCGACGTAGATCCGGGACTCGCGGGCGACCCGGGCGCGGGCGTTCGGGACGGCGACGGAGCCGGAGGCGGTGCGGCCCGGCGTCCGGGCGGGAGCCGGGCCGGCCGGGCGGACCAGGGTGACGGCCCGGCCCTCCAGCAGGAAGCCGCGCGGCACCAGCGGGAACACCCGGTGCTTGCCGAACCGGTCCTCCAGGGTGACGGTGAACCCCTCGGCGGTCTTCTCGCAGCGCACCACCGCCCCGCAGAAGCCGGTCGCCGCCTCCTCGACCACCAGGTCCCGCTCGGCGGGCACCTCCGGGGCGGGCCGCTGTTTCTTCCACGGCGGGGTCAGGTCGGGTCCGTACTGGCGGCTGCGCATACGGGTGATCATAGGGACGGCGGACGGTGTGTCAGAGGCCCGGCGCGCCCCAGACCGGGAACCAGCGGCTCAGGTCCTTCTCCAGCCGCAGGTCGTTCCCCAGCATCGCGTTGACCTGCAGCTCCAGCGGGCTGTTGCGCTTCTCCCCGCCGCCGGGCATCGGGGCGAAGGGATAGAACGTCCCGCGCTTGTAGAGGTAGACCAGGGCCAGCGACCGCCCCTGCGGATCGCGGAAGGCGACCAGCGAGCAGAGCAGCTGCGGCCCGAAGCCGTTCGCCTCCAGCTCGCTGTTGACCGCGTGCAGGTCGTTGACCAGCTCCGGCAGTTCGTCGGGCCGGTGCCGGGCGAGCAGCCAGGAGTAGCCGTAGTCGTCCTTGGAGGCCTCCACCGGGACGCCGCCGCGCTCGGTGTCGGCGTCCAGCAGGGCCCGGACCTGCTGCTCGACCTGGACGAAGGCCGCGCCCTCGACGGCCGCGAAGCAGACCGAGCCGAGCCCGGTGGGGGTGAACCCGGCCCCGGCCTCCAGGGTGAGCGCGGCGGACGGCACGCCGAACAGCTGGTCGAGGTCGGGCTTGACGGGCTTGGTGCGGCCGAACAGGGTGTCCAGGATTCCCACGGCGGTCCTTTCGCGTCAGGGGCTCGGCGGGTTCAGTGGCCGAGCTGCTCGGAGATCCTCGCCAGCTGCTCCAGCCGCTTCTCCAGGCTGGGGTGGGTGGAGAACAGCTGCGAGGCGGCCTCCCGGGCGCTCAGCGCGGGGGCGAAGTAGAAGGCGTTGTACGGCTGCGCCTGGCGCAGGTCCTTGCTGGGGATGGCCGCGATCTGCCCGGTCACCTTGGTGAGCGCCGAGGCCAGGGCGCTGGGCCGGCCGGTGAGCTGGGCGGCGGCCCGGTCGGCGGCCAGTTCGCGGTAGCGGGAGAGCAGCCGGGTGAGCAGGAAGCTGATCGCGTAGACGACGATCGACACCAGCGGGATGATCAGCGCCAGGATGGCGGCGTTCTGGTCGTTGTTGTTGCGCCCGCCGCCCATGAACCCGCCGTACACGGCGATCCGGGTCATCGCCCCGGCGAGGACGCCGAGGAACCCGGCGATCGTCATCACCGCGACGTCCCGGTGGGCGACGTGCGACAGCTCGTGCGCGAGGACTCCCTCCAGCTCCTCCGGTTCCAGCCGGCGCAGCAGCCCGGTGGTCACGCAGATCACCGCGTTCTGCGGGTTGCGGCCGGTGGCGAAGGCGTTCGGCATGTCGTTGTCGGCGACCGCCACCCGCGGTTTGGGCATGTCGGCCAGGGCGCAGAGCCGGTCGACGGTGCCGTGGAGTTGGGGGAACTCTTCCGGGGACACCTGGCGGGCGCCCATCGCCCGTTCGGTGATCTTGTCGCTGAACCAGAACTGGGCCACGAACAGCCCGCCGGAGATCAGGACGATCAGTGGCCAGGCGCCGCGCAGCAGCGCGATCAGCAGGCCGGTGAAACCGACGTACAGCAACCCGATCACGAACATCGTCGCGACCATGCGGCCGGTCAGGCCGCGGTCGGGCGCGAAACGGGTGTGCTGGCCCGAGCTCGACATCGCTTGCTCCTCCGTTCGCCGTCGCTTTCGATGCTGCCACCCGGACGGCCTCCCGGCACCACCCCGGTGCCGGGAGGATCGAACCGCCGGGGCCCCGCGGGCCGTGTCCGGAACTGCGGGGAGGATCACGCCCCTCGGGCCGTTCCTGCCGTAGGACCCGGGCCTTACACTGGCAGGTACGGTTCTGGCACTCGTACGTTCAGAGTGCCAAGACCGGGGGCCTCCCGGAGCGGCCCGCAGCAGTGAGGGACACAGTCGGACAACGTGCGAAGACGGAGGTGCGTGCCCCATGGCCGGTGAGGTCCGCCAGCTGGACGAACGCAAGCTCGCCGTACTCCGCGCGATCGTGCAGGACTACGTGGGCACCGAGGAGCCGGTCGGCTCCAAGGCCCTGGTGGAACGGCACAACCTCGGGGTCTCGCCGGCGACCGTCCGCAACGACATGGCGGCGCTGGAGGAGGAGGGCTACATCCACCAGCCGCACACCAGCGCCGGCCGCATCCCGACCGACAAGGGGTACCGCCTCTTCGTCGACAAGCTCGCCGAGATCAAGCCGATGAGCGCCCCCGAGCGCCGGGCCATCCGGCACTTCCTGGACGGCGCGGTCGACCTGGACGACGTGGTCGCCCGCACCGTGCGGCTGCTCGCCCAGCTGACCCGGCAGGTCGCGGTGGTGCAGTACCCCTCGCTGACGCGCTCCACCGTCCGGCACATCGAGCTGGTGGCGCTGGCCCCGGCCAAGGTGATGCTGGTACTGATCACCAACACCGGCCGGGTCGAGCAGCGGATGGTCGACTGCCCGGGCTCGGTCGGCGAGACGGTGCTGGCGGACCTGCGGGCCCGGATCAACGCGAGAGCCGCCGGCCGGCGCCTCCCGGAGGTCCCGGGGCTGCTGGAGGAACTGCCGGCGCTGTTCGAGCAGGCCGACCGGCCGACGGTCAGCACGGTCCTGGCGACCCTGTTCGAGACGCTCGCCGAGCAGAACGAGGAGCGGATCATGCTGGCCGGCACGGCCAACCTGACCCGCTTCGGGCACGACTTCCCGCTCACCATCCAGCCGGTGCTGGAGGCCCTGGAGGAGCAGGTCATCCTGCTCCGCCTCCTGGGTGAGACCGCGGACGCCGCGATGACGGTCCGGATCGGGCGGGAGAACGCCTATGAAGGGCTGAATTCCACCTCGATCGTTTCGGTCGGCTACGGTTCGGGCGACGAGAGCGTGGCGAAACTGGGTGTGATCGGTCCGACCCGGATGGACTACCCCGGCACAATGGGGGCGGTGCGAGCGGTGGCACGGTACGTGGGCCAGATCCTGGCCGAGTCCTAGCAAGGGCCACCGTTAGAATTTTTAACGGTGGCGTCCAGTCGCAGCACTACTACAGGCGGAACAAGCGGAGCATTTGGTGGCCACGGACTACTACGCGGTACTCGGCGTCCGACGGGATGCGGGGCAGGACGAGATCAAGAAGGCGTTCCGGCGCCTGGCACGCGAACTGCACCCGGACGTCAACCCGGACCCGAAGACGCAGGAGCGGTTCAAGGAGATCAACGCCGCCTACGAGGTGCTCTCCGACCCGCAGAAGCGTCAGGTCTACGACCTCGGCGGGGACCCGCTGTCCCCGGGCGGCGGCGGTGCCGGCGGCTTCGGCGCCGGCGCGGCGGGCTTCGGCTTCTCCGACATCATGGACGCCTTCTTCGGCGCCGCGGCCGGCCAGCGCGGCCCGCGCTCGCGCACCCGCCGCGGCCAGGACGCCATGATCCGGCTGGAGATCACCCTGGAGGAGGCCGCGTTCGGCACCACCAAGGAACTCCAGGTCGACACCGCCGTCACCTGCACCACCTGCAGCGGCGAGGGCGCGGCCCCCGGCACCTCGGCGCAGACCTGTGACATGTGTCGCGGCAAGGGCGAGGTCTCCCAGGTCACCCGGTCCTTCCTGGGCCAGGTCATGACCTCCCGCCCCTGCCCGCAGTGCCAGGGCTTCGGCACCGTCGTGCCGACCCCGTGCCCGGAGTGCGCCGGCGACGGCCGCGTGCGCGCCCGCCGCACCCTGACCGTCAAGATCCCGGCCGGCGTCGACAACGGCACCCGGATCCAGCTGGCCGGCGAGGGCGAGGTCGGCCCCGGCGGCGGCCCGGCCGGCGACCTGTACGTCGAGATCGCCGAGACCACCCACACCATCTTCCAGCGGCGCGGGGACGACCTGCACTGCACCGTCACCATCCCGATGACGGCGGCCTCGCTCGGCACCCGGGTGCCGCTGCAGACCCTGGACGGCCTGGAGGAGGTCGACATCCGGCCCGGCACCCAGTCCGGCCAGTCGATCCCGCTGCACGGCCGGGGCATCACCCACCTGCGCGGCGGCGGCCGGGGCGACCTGATAGTGCATGTCGAGGTGAAGACGCCCACCAAGCTCGACGCCGAGCAGGAGGAACTGCTGCGCCGCCTCGCGGTGCTGCGCGGCGAGGAGCAGCCGTCCGGCCAGTTCGCGCCGGGCCAGCAGGGCCTGTTCTCCCGCCTGAAGGACGCCTTCAACGGCCGGTAGTCGTCCGCGGAGGGGTGCCGGGGGATCCCGGCACCCCTTCCGTGTTCCCGTCCCACTCCTGGAGGTTCCCCCGTCATGACCGCGCCCGTCTTCGTCGTCGAGACCGAGCGGATCGCCGCCGCCGTGCCCGGGGCCGTGGTGCGCCTGGACGGCCCGGAGGGGCGGCACGCGGCCGCGGTGAAGCGGCTGGAGCCGGGCGAGGCGGTCACCCTGGCCGACGGGCTGGGACTCGGGGTGGACGGCACGGTCGCCGAGGTGCTCGGCAAGGACGCGATCGACGTGACGGTCGCCGCCGTGCGCCGGGAGCCGGAGCCCGCGCCGCGGATCGTGGTCGTCCAGGCGCTGCCCAAGGGCGACCGCGGCGAGCTGGCCGTGGAGACGATGACCGAGGTCGGCGTGGACGTGGTGATCCCGTGGTCCGCCTCGCGCTGCATCACCCAGTGGAAGGGCGAGCGCGGCGCCAAGGCGCTCGCCAAGTGGCGGGCCACCGCCCGGGAGGCGGGCAAGCAGTCCCGCCGGCTGCGCTTCCCCGAGGTCCGCGAGCCGATGACCACCCGGCAGCTGGCGCCGGTGCTGGCGCGGGCCGCGTTCGCCGCCGTGCTGCACGAGGAGGGCGCCGAGCCGCTGGCGCACGCCGGGCTGCCGGAGGGCGGGGACATCGTGCTGGTGGTCGGCCCCGAGGGCGGGGTCTCCCCGGAGGAGCTGGCCGCCTTCGCCGAGGCGGGCGCCAAGCCGTACCGGCTGGGCTCCTCGGTGCTGCGCACCTCGACCGCCGGGGTGGCCGCCGGCGCGCTGCTGCTCGGGCGCACCGGCCGCTGGTCGTGACGGCTGCCGTGCAGGCGGTCGGGGCGGCCCGCGGGGCGGTTCCCGGGAGGGCGTAACAGCCCTCCGCGGGCGGCGCCGGAAGTCTGGGAAAAACGGCGCGGATCGTACGCGCACCTGCTTAGGCTGGCCGGGTGACGGACTCCCTGAGCACCTCCTCGAACAGCTCGGCGGGCGCCTACCTGCGCCATCCCCACCTGCACGGCGACCTGGTCGCCTTCGTCGCCGAGGACGACCTCTGGCTCGCCCCGCTGGACGGCGGCCGGGCCTGGCGGCTGACGGCGGACCACCTGCCGGTCCACCACCCGAGGTTCTCCCCGGACGGGCGGCACCTCGCCTTCACCTCCACCCGGGACGGCGCGCCCGAGGTGCACGTGGTGCCGGTGGACGGCGGCCCGTCGCGCCGGCTCACCCACTGGGGCAGCCACCAGACCCGGGTGCTCGGCTGGACCGCCGACGGCCGCCCGATCGCCGCCACCGCCGCGGGCGAGGCCAGTTTCCGCCGCACCTGGGCGCACGCCGTGCCGCTGGACGGCGGCGAGCCGCAGCGGCTGCCGTACGGGCCGGTCGGCGGGCTCGCCTTCGAGCCGGGCGGGGACCGGGTGCTGCTGAGCAGCGTCAACGGTCGCGACCCGGCCTGGTGGAAGCGGTACCGGGGCGGGCGGGCCGGCAAGCTGTGGCTGGGCCGGGACGAGTTCGTCCGCGTCCACGCGGAGCTGGACGGGCAGCTGGACTCCCCGCTGTGGGTGGCCGGGCCGGGTGGGCGGGACGGCCGGATCGCCTTCCTGTCCGACCACGAGGGCGTCGGCGAGCTGTGGTCCAGCGGCCCGGACGGCACCGACCTGCGCCGCCACACCGCCGACCCGGACGGCTTCTACGCCCGCGGCGCCACCACCGACGGCACCCGGGTGGTCCTCCACCGGGCCGGCGACCTCTGGCTGCTGGACGACCTGGACGGTGCCGAGCCGCGCCGGCTGGACGTCCGCCTCGCCGGTCCGCGGGCCGGGCGCCGCCCCCGCCCGGTGCCCGCCGCGCACTGGCTGGACTCCGTCGCCCCCGACCGCACCGGCCGGGGCAGCGCCGTGGTGGTGCGCGGCAGCGTGCACTGGCTGACCCACCGCGAGGGCCCGGCCCGGGTGCTGGACGAGACCCCGGGCGTGCGCGGGCGGCTGGTCCGGGTGGTGCCGGGCGAGGACGGCGCCCAGGGCGTGCTGTGGGTGTCCGACGCCGAGGGCGAGGACGCCCTGGAGTTCGCCCCCGACCTGCACGGCGCCGAGCGCCGCCGGCTGGCCGCCGGGCAGCTCGGCCGGGTCAACTCGCTGGTGGTCTCCCCGGACGGCAAGCAGGCCGCTATCGGCGTGCACGACGGCCGGGTGCTGCTGGTCTCGCTGGCCGACGGCGCCGTGCACGAGCTGGACCGCAGCGCCGACGGAGAGGCCGGCGGGCCGGCCTTCAGCCCGGACTCGGCCTGGCTGGCCTGGTCGCGCCCGGTGCGCGGGATGGGCCCCCACTCGCTGCGCCAGATCGTGCTGGCCAACCTGGCCACCCGGACGGTCGGCGAGGTCACCCAGCCGCGCTTCGTGGACACCTCGCCCTCCTTCACCGCGGACGGGCGCTACCTGGCCTTCCTGTCGGTGCGCAACTTCGACCCGGTCTACGACGCGCACGTCTTCGACCTGTCCTTCCCGAACGGCTGCCGCCCCTACCTGGTCACGCTGGCCGCCGACACGCCCTCCCCGTTCGGGCCGCAGCGGGCCGGGCGCCCGCTCGGCGGGGAGGAGGACGAGCCGAAGGCCCGGAAGGCGGACGGCGAGGAGGCGGCGGCCGACGCCGCGCCGGTGACCAGGGTGGACCTGGACGGCATCGCCGACCGGATCGTCCCCTTCCCGGTCGAGGGCGGCCGCTTCGAGGACCTGGCCGCCGCGAAGGACGGCGTGCTCTGGACCAGGGCCCCGCTGATGGGCGAACTCGGCGACGAGGCCGCCTCCTTGGACGACGACCGGCCCCGCCCGGTGCTGGAGCGCTTCGACCTGAGGAAGCGCCGGGTCGAGCAGCTGGTGCACGGCCTGGACGGCTTCTCGGTCAGCGCGGACGGCACCCGGGCGGCCGTGCTGGACGAGGGCGAGCTGCGGGTCGTCCCGGCCGACCACAAGGGCGGCGACGACGAGGAGACCACCGTCGACCTCGCCCGGCTGCGGGTGACCGTCGACCCGGCCGCCGAGTGGCGGCAGATGTACGCCGAGAACGGCCGGCTGATGCGGGACAACTTCTGGCGCCCCGACCTCTCCGGCGTCGACTGGGACGGGGTGCTGGAGCGCTACCGGCCGCTGGTCGAGCGGGTCGGCTCGCACGACGAACTGGTCGACCTGCTCTGGGAGGTGCACGGCGAACTGGGCACCTCGCACGCCTACGTGATGCCCTACGGCCGGTACACCGAGCCCGCCCGGCGCCAGGGCCTGCTCGGCGCCGACCTGGTCCGGGACGGCGAGCGGTGGCGGATCGCCCGGATCCTGCCCGGGGAGTCCTCCGACCCCAGGGCCCGGTCGCCGCTGGCCGCGCCCGGCGCGGCGGTCCGCCCGGGCGACGCGGTGCTGGCCGTCAACGGCCGCCCGGTGGACCCGGTCACCGGCCCGGCCCCGCTGCTGGCCGGCACGGCGGGCCAGCCGGTCGAGCTGACCGTGGCCGGGAAGGACGGCACCGACCGGCGCCACCCGGTGGTCGTCCCGCTCGCCGACGAGGAGGCGCTGCGCTACCACGACTGGGTGGCCGGGCGGCGGGCCGCGGTGCGCGAGCTGTCCGGCGGGCGGCTGGGCTACCTGCACCTGCCCGACATGCAGACGGCCGGCTGGGCCCAGCTGCACCGCGACCTGAGCAGCGAGATGGCCAGGGAGGGCCTGGTCGTCGACGTCCGGGGCAACCGGGGCGGCCACACCTCGCAGCTGGTGATCGAGAAGCTGGCCCGCCGGATCATCGGCTGGGACGTCATCCGGGACACCGACCACCCGGTGCCCTACCCGGCGGACGCCCCGCGCGGTCCGGTGGTCGCGCTCGCCGACGAGTTCACCGGCTCGGACGGCGACGTGGTCAACGCCGCCGTCCAGGCGCTCGGCATCGGCCCGGTGGTCGGCACCCGCACCTGGGGCGGGGTGATCGGCATCGACAGCCGCTACCGGCTGGTCGACGGCACCCTGGTCACCCAGCCCAAGTACGCGCTCTGGCTGGAGAACTACGGCTGGGGACTGGAGAACCACGGCGTCGACCCGGACGTCGAGGTGCCGTTCGCCCCGCACCACTGGGCGGCCGGCGAGGACCCCCAGCTGGCCGAGGGCGTCCGGCTCGCCCTGGAGCGGCTCGCCGAGACCCCGGCCCGTACGGCGCCGCCGCTGCCCTGGCGGTAGCGGGGCGCCGTCCTCGGAGCGGGAGGCCGTACCGGCCGGCTTCCCGCTCCGGGGCGCGGGGGCGTGGGTAGGATGCGGGGCTGTTTCTTGATCCACAGCTCACGGGGGAACCACATGGCGCAGGGCTACCCGCCGCCGCAGTACGGCCAGAATCCTTACGCACAGCAGCCGCAGCCCCATCCGCCGGCGCAGCCCTACCAGCAGCCGCCGGCACAGCCGTACCCGCCGCAGCCGTACCCGCCGCAGCCGTACCCGCCGCAGGGGTACGCCGCGCCGCAGCCGTACCCGCCGGCACAGCCGTACCAGCAGCCGCCGGCGCAGCCGTACCCGCCGCAGGGACACGCCCCGCAGGCGTACCCGCAGCCGTACCCGGACCCGTACCCGCGGAGCGAGCAGCCGCGGCGGGCGCTGCCGCCCTGCCCCAAGGAGGCGGGCGGCGGCCGGCGGTTCCTGGCGATCGTGCTGGACTGGCTGTTCGCGATCGGCCTCGGCTTCGTCGCCGCCAACGCCGCGAGCCGCCCGAGGACCGGGCACGCGGCCGGCCACGCCGTGCAGAGCGGACCGGTGGTGCCCTACTTCGTGGCGCTGCTGGCCGTCGGCCTGGCCGCGTCCTTCCTCAACCAGGTGGTGCTCGCCCGGCTGACCGGCTTCAGCGTCGGCAAGGGGGTCATGGCGATGCGGGTGGTGCGCCGCAAGGGCGTGATGCGGCCCAACACCTGGCGGCTCACCAGGCGCTGGCTGATCGGTTTCGTCATCCTCGCGGTCTCCTTCCTCACCGAGGACTTCGACACGGACGAGGGCGACGTCGTCGGCATGCGCTCGGTGCGCTGGAAGCACCTCCAGGAGTACCAGCAGGCCGTCGCCCCGCTCGGCTAGGCTGCGCCCGTACGGCCCCACCACCCGACGTACCGATCCCGAGGAGGGAACCATGGCCGGCGAGCCGCAGCCCGACTGCCTGTTCTGCAAGATCGTGGCGGGCGAGATCCCGGCGACCGTGGTGCGCAAGACCGAGCGCACCCTCGCCTTCCGCGACATCGCCCCCAAGGCGCCCGTGCACGTGCTGGTGGTCCCGCACGCGCACTACCCGAACGCGGCCGCGCTGGCCGCCGCCGAGCCGGAGATCGCCGGCGAACTGCTCGCCGAGGCGGGCGCGGTGGCCAGGGACGAGGGCATCGAGGACTACCGGCTGATCTTCAACACCGGTGCGGGCGCCGGACAGACCGTCTTCCACGCGCACGTCCACGTGCTCGGCGGGGCGAAGATGACCGAGAGCATGGTCTGACCGCAGGTGTCCCAGCGCGAACTCGTCGTCCTCGGCACCGCCAGCCAGGTGCCCACCCGGCACCGCAACCACAACGGCTACCTGCTGCGTTGGGACGGCGAGGGCCTGCTGTTCGACCCCGGTGAGGGCACCCAGCGCCAGATGCTGCACGCCGGGGTCACGGCCACCCAGATCACCCGGATCGCCGTCACCCACTTCCACGGGGACCACTGCCTGGGTCTCGCCGGGGTGATCCAGCGGATCAACCTCGACCGGGTCCCGCACCCCGTCGACGTCTACTTCCCGGCCTCCGGCGAGGTCTACTTCGAGCGGCTGCGGCACTCCACCGCCTACCACGAGACGGCCGTGCTGCGGCCCCGGCCGATCGACGAGCCCGGTCCGCTGCCCGCGCCCGGCGCCCGCTTCGCGCTGGACGCCGTCCGGCTGGACCACCCGGTGGAGTCCTTCGGCTACCGGCTGTCCGAGCCGGACGGCCGCCGGCTGGTGCCGCAGCGGCTCGCCGCGCTCGGCGTGCGCGGCCCGGCGGTCGGCCGGCTCCAGCACGAGGGCGCGATCGAGGTGGACGGCCGCACCGTCACGCTGGGCGAGGTCAGCGAGCCGCGGCCGGGCCAGAAGTTCGCCTTCGTGATGGACACCCGGCTGTGCGAGGGCGTGCACACCCTCGCCGAGGGCGCCGACCTGCTGGTCGTCGAGGCGACCTTCACCGACGCCGACGCCCGCCTCGCGGAGGAGCACGGCCACCTCACCGCCGGGCAGGCCGCCAAGGTCGCCGCCGAGGCCGGGGTGCGCACCCTGGTGCTGACCCACTTCTCGCAGCGCTACCCGGACCTCGGCCAGCACCTGGCCGACGCCCGCAAGCACTTCGACGGGGAACTGGTGCTGGCCGCCGACCTCGACCGGGTGCCCGTCCCGGCCCGCCGCCCGTCGTGACCGGCCCGGGAACGCCGAGCCGCGGCCGGCGGGAAAAATACGCTCGCATCGGCCTCCGATCTGCCGCAGCATCGTCGGGTGCGGCCCCGCCGCCCGCCACGGCGATCACGCTCGCGGCGTACCCTGGTGCCCCGGAGACACCGAGCGGCACCCGAGACCACGGATGGGATGAGGCAGGCCCCAGCGCCGACCTATGAGTGACACATCGCAGACCCGTACCAACGGACAGTCGCGCACCGAACCGGCCGACGACGGCCGCGTCAGCGCCCGGATCGTCATCCCCGAGAAGCACCCGATGGTCACCCTGCTCGGCACCGCGGACTCGCTGCTGCGCGTGATCGAGCAGGGCTTCCCCGCCGCCGACATCCACGTCCGCGGCAACGAGGTGACCGCCACCGGAGCCCGGGCCGAGGTCGCCCTCGTGCAGCGGCTCTTCAACGAGATGATGCTGGTGCTGCGCACCGGCCAGCCCCTGACGGAGGACTCCGTGGAGCGCTCCATCGCCATGCTCCGCAGCCAGGAACAGGACCCGGACAGCCCGGCGCCCTCCCAGGTGTTCACCGCGAACATCCTGTCCAACCGGGGCCGCACGATCCGCCCGAAGACCCTCAACCAGCAGCGCTACGTCGACGCGATCGACAAGCACACGATCGTCTTCGGCCTCGGCCCGGCCGGCACCGGCAAGACCTACCTGGCGATGGCCAAGGCCGTCCAGGCCCTCCAGGCCAAGGAGGTCAACCGGATCATCCTGACCCGCCCGGCGGTCGAGGCGGGGGAGCGGCTGGGCTTCCTGCCCGGCACCCTCTACGAGAAGATCGACCCGTACCTGCGCCCGCTGTACGACGCGCTGCACGACATGATGGACCCGGACTCCATCCCGCGCCTGATGGCGGCCGGCACCATCGAGGTCGCCCCGCTCGCGTACATGCGCGGCCGCACCCTCAACGACGCCTTCATCATCCTCGACGAGGCCCAGAACACCTCGCCCGAGCAGATGAAGATGTTCCTCACCCGCCTCGGGTTCAACTCCCGGGTGGTGGTCACCGGCGACACCAGCCAGATCGACCTCCCGGGCGGCACCCGCAGCGGACTCAAGGTCGTCCAGGAGATCCTGGCCGACGTGCCCGACATCCACTTCTCCGTCCTCACCAGCACCGACGTGGTCCGCCACAAGCTGGTCGGCCGGATCGTGGACGCCTACGAGCGCTGGGACGCCCGGCAGGAGGCCGAGGACGGCTCCCCGGCTCCCCGCAAGCCCGCCCAGCGGCGCCCCGGCAAGGCCACCGCGCCCCGCGCTCCCCGACAGTCCCATCGCACCGAAAGCTGAGCACACAGCCCGTCATGTCGATCGACATCGCCAACGAGTCCGGTTGGGAAGCCGACGAGGAGTCCATCCTCGACGTCGCCCGCTTCGCCCTGGACAAGATGCGGATCCACCCGCAGTCAGAACTGTCCGTGATCCTGGTGGACAGTGCGGCGATGGAGGAGCTGCACATCCAGTGGATGGACCTGCCCGGGCCCACCGACGTGATGTCCTTCCCGATGGACGAGCTGCGTCCCGGCAAGGAGGGCGAGGAGCTGCCGCAGGGCCTGCTCGGCGACATCGTGCTCTGCCCCGAGGTCGCCGAGCAGCAGGGCCAGGCCGCCCCCTCCAAGCACTCGATGGACGAGGAGCTGCAACTGCTCACCGTGCACGGGGTGCTGCACGTCCTCGGCTACGACCACGAGGAGCCGGAGGAGGAGGAGGAGATGTTCGCCCTCCAGAAGCGCATCCTGGACGACTGGCGGGCGGGCCGCGGCCTCGGCGGCATCTCCCCGGCCCCCACCACCCACTGAGCGCGGAGCCCGAACCCCTGTGAGTGGTGAGAGTACGAGCTTCATCCTCGGTGCCGTGCTGCTCGTCGTGCTCGGCTGGCTGGCCGCGTGCGCCGAGGCGGGCATCTCCCGGGTCTCCCGGTTCCGGGCGGAGGAGGCGGTGCGCAGCGGCCGGCGCGGCTCCGCGCGGCTGCTGACCGTCGCCTCCGACCCGATCCGCTACCTCAACCTGGCCACCCTGATCCGGGTGGCCAGCGAGATGGCGGCGGCCGTCCTGGTCACCGTGGTGTGCGTGCGCAACGTCAGCCCGACCTGGCAGGCCGTGCTGCTGGCGTTCGGCGTGATGGTGCTGGTGTCCTTCGTCGCGGTGGGGGTCTCGCCGCGCACGATCGGGCGCCAGCACCCGATCACCACCGCGACCGCGGCCTCCTTCGTGCTGCTGCCGCTGGCCGCGGTGCTGGGCCCGATCCCGCGGCTGCTGATCCTGCTCGGCAACGCGCTGACCCCGGGCAAGGGCTACCGGGAGGGTCCGTTCGCCTCGGAGGCGGAGCTGCGGGCCCTGGTGGACCTCGCCGGGAAGGACGACCTGATCGAGGACGAGGAGCGCCGGATGGTGCACTCGGTCTTCGAGCTGGGCGACACCATCGTGCGCGAGGTGATGGTGCCGCGCACCGACCTGGTGATGATCGAGCGGCACAAGACCGTCCGGCAGGCGCTCACCCTGGCGCTGCGCTCCGGCTTCTCGCGCATCCCGGTGGTCGGCGACAACGAGGACGACGTGGTCGGCATCGTCTACCTCAAGGACCTGGTGCGGCGCACCCACATCAACCGGGACGCGGAGTCCGAGGAGGTCGGCGCGGTGATGCGCCCGGCCGTCTTCGTCCCCGACTCCAAGCCGGCCGGCGACCTGCTGCGCGAGATGCAGCAGCGCCGCTCGCACGTGGCGATCGTGATCGACGAGTACGGCGGCACGGCCGGGCTGGTCACCATCGAGGACATCCTGGAGGAGATCGTCGGCGAGATCACCGACGAGTACGACCGGGAGATCGCCCCGGTGGAGGACCTCGGCGACGGCTCGTACCGGATCACCGCCCGGCTGCTGGTGGAGGACCTGGGCGAGCTGTTCGGCATCGAGCTGGAGGACGAGGACGTCGAGACCGTCGGCGGCCTGCTGGCCAAGCACCTGGGCCGGGTGCCGATCCCCGGCTCCTCCTGCGAGATCCCGCTGCCCGAGCCGGTCGGGGGCGGCCTGACCGGCATCCTGCTGACCGCCGAGTCCTCGGCCGGCCGCCGCAACCGGATCGGCTCCATGGTCGCCGCCCCCGTCCGCCGCACCGAGGACGCCGGGGCTCCGGCGGGCGAGTAGCGGGCGGGCGGTCGCCGAGCGACCATGGAGGGCATGACGCACAAACTTCGCGCGGAGTACGGCCCGCAGGGGGCGGCCGGCGGAGTCAAGTCCTGGCACGTGGTGCGGGACGAGGACCTGTCGGTGGCGCTCTGCGGCCGGGACATGCCCGACGACGCCGAGACGCGGCCCGAGGAGGAGTGGGGCACCGGGCTTCGCTGCTGCCAGCAGTGCGGCTCGCTCTACATGCACGAGACCCCGCACATGGAGAAGCTCCATCCCTACAGCTAGACCATGGCCGAGCTCTGGAGGTCGCCATGAAGCTGCAAGACACGCTGAAGCCCGTCGACCGCCGTCTCGCCATGGTGTGGCGGATCGGGGCGGGGGCCGGGGGGATCTTCCTGATCGTGTTCGGGAGCCTGGGGCTGGCCGACCACCCCGGTTTCCTGTCCACCCACGGCGACCAGGTCGCCGGGCTGTCGACCAACGGGGCGCTGAGCATCCTGTCCATCGTGGCGGGCGCGGTCCTGCTGGTGGGGGCGGTGATCGGCGGGAACTTCGCGTCCAACCTCAACATGGCGGTGGGCGTGCTGTTCGTCCTGTCCGGTTTCTACGGCCTGACGGTGCTGGAGCGGCCGGAGGCGAACATCCTCAACTTCCGGATGTCGAACGTGCTGTTCGCGTTCATCTTCGGGATCGTCCTGACGACCTTCGGGATGTACGGCCGGGTGAGCAGCCACCTGCCGCACGACAACCCGTTCTGGCGCGAGCGCATCGGGCGCGAGGAGCCGATGCCGTCCGGGCCGAAGACCTTCGTCAAGGTCCTGCACCCGAACCCGGGGCCGACCCACCCGGTCGGCCACTGAGCGGCGCCGGGTGCCTATGCTCGGCGGCATGAGTGACATCGTCGAGCTCGACCCCGAAGACAAGAAGATCATCACCCTGGCCCGCTCGGCCCGCGCCCGCAACGGCGTCGCCGAGGGGGCCGCGGTGCGTGACGAGACCGGACGCACCTACGTGGCCGGGACGGTCGCGCTGGAGTCGCTGCGGCTGAGCGCCCTCCAGGCGGCGGTGGCGATGGCGGTGGCCAGCGGCGCCAGGTCGCTGGAGGCGGCGGCGGTGGTGAGCGAGGCGGAGCAGCCGGCCGAGGCGGACCTGGCGGCCGTGCGGGACCTGGGCGGGGCCGGGACGCCGGTGCTGCTGGCCGGGCCGGACGGGGCGCTGCGGGTGTCCGCCGAGGCTCGCTGAGGCCCGGCGGGGCCCGCCGGGAGGCCCGGTGGGAGGCCTGGGCGGGGCCGCCGGGGCCCGTGCCCCGGGCCTTCGGCGGCCGTGCCGAGGGGCATGGTCCCGGCCCACGCCCGGCAGATAATCTCACCGGGGGAGTGGATGCGCTGAGGGGGCTGGGGCATGGGGGCGGTGGCGTTCTTCGCCGGGCTGCTGCTGTTCGTGATGGGGCTGGGCAAGTGGCAGGAGACCAAGTCGGAGCTCTGGCTCTTCGGCTCGCTCGGCTTCCTGCTGGTGCTGGTGGTGGTCTCGCTGATCCCCACTGACGGCAAGGGCGGGAAGAGCGGGAAGAAGGGCTGAACGCGCCCCCGAAGACCCCCGGGGGTGGGCCCGGACGGCGGGGCTCCGGTGATCAGGGAGAATGGAGCCCATGAATGCCCCTTCCTCCTCGTACCGCTCCGGGTTCGCGTGCTTCGTCGGCCGGCCCAACGCGGGCAAGTCGACCCTGACCAACGCCCTGGTGGGGACGAAGGTCGCGATCACCTCCGACCGCCCGCAGACCACCCGGCACACCGTGCGCGGCATCGTGCACCGCCCGGACGCCCAGCTCGTCCTGGTCGACACCCCCGGCCTGCACAAGCCGCGCACCCTGCTCGGCGAACGCCTCAACGACCTGGTCCGCACCACCTGGGCCGAGGTCGACGTGATCGGCTTCTGCCTGCCCGCCGACCAGAAGATCGGCCCCGGCGACAAGTTCATCGCCAAGGAGATCGCCGGGATCAAGAAGACCCCGAAGGTCGCCATCGTCACCAAGACCGACCTGGTCGACTCCAAGCGCCTGGCCGAGCAGCTGATCGCCATCCACCAGCTCGGCATCGAGCTGGGCTTCGAGTGGGCCGAGATCATCCCGGTCTCCGCCGTGGGCGACAAGCAGGTGGAACTGGTCGCCGACCTTCTCACCAAGCTGCTGCCGGAGGGCGACCAGCTCTACCCGGAGGGCGACCTCACCGACGAGCCCGAGCAGATCATGGTCGCCGAGCTGATCCGCGAGGCCGCGCTGGAGGGCGTGCGCGACGAACTGCCGCACTCGCTGGCCGTGGTGGTCGAGGAGATGCTGCCGCGCGAGGGCCGCCCGGCGGACCGCCCGCTGCTGGACATCCACGCCAACGTCTACATCGAGCGGCAGAGCCAGAAGGCGATCGTGATCGGCGCGAAGGGCTCGCGGCTCAAGCACGTCGGCACCACCGCCCGCAAGCACATCGAGGCGCTGCTCGGCACGCCGGTCTACCTGGACCTGCACGTCAAGGTCGCCAAGGACTGGCAGCGCGACCCCAAGCAGCTGCGCAAGCTCGGCTTCTGAGTCCGGGGCTCCGGACCGGCGGGTTCGAGCCACCGGGAGGCCCGGGGCCCGTTCGGACGTTGTGCGTCCGGGCGGGCCCTCGTCGTGGTCCGGCCGTACGCGACGTCAGAAGGGGCACAGCGCGATGAAGTTGCACATCCGGGAGTGGGGCCGTGGGGACCGGCTGGCCGTGCTGGTGCACGGCATCATGTCCGACCACCGCACCTGGCGGCTGATCGGTCCGGCGCTGGCCGAGCGGGGCTACCGGGTTCTCGCGGTGGACCTGCGCGGGCACGGGCGCAGCCCGCGCGGCACCGGCGGGAGCCCGCTGGAGCGCTACCCCCTGGAGGCGTACTCCGACGACCTGGTGGAGAACCTGCCGACCGGCGTCGAGCTCGCGATCGGCCACTCGCTGGGCGGCATCGCGCTGGCGGGCGCGGTCGAACGGCTGGAGCCGGCCCGCGCGGTGTACGTCGATCCGGCCTGGCGGTTCGCCCAGACCGGGATGGACCCGCGGGTGATGGCGGAGCTGAGGCACCTCACCCGGGAGCAGATCGTCGCGCTCAGCCCGAGCTGGGAGCCGGACGACGTGGACGCCGAACTCGCCGCCGCGGCGGCCTGGGACGAGGACTCGGCGTGGGCCCTGGCCGACCAGCGCTCGGACCTGCCGACCCGGCCGGCGGTGCCCTCGCTGGCGGTGCTGGCCGACCGCAGCCTGCTGGTGGACGCGTCCAGCGCCCGGGCGCTGAGCGCCCGGGGCTTCGAGGTGCGCACCGTGCCCGGCACGGGCCACACCGTCCACCGGGACGACCCGGCCGGCTTCCTGGCCGCGCTCGACGGCTGGCTCTGACCCTCCCGGGCGGCCGGGTCCTCCGCGCTCTGCGGGCGGGCCCTGCCGCGCGACCCCGGTGCTACGCGCCCTCGCGCAGCACCAGGGAGATCAGCTCGCGCTGGGAGTCGGTGAGCTTCGGGTCGGCGCAGTACACCGACCGGCCGTCGACGGTGATCTCGTAGTGGAAGCCGTCCGGCACCCCGTACGAGGGCGCGCGCAGCCCGCCCGCGACGGCCTCGCGGGCGAGCGCGTGCACGTGCGGGGCGTCCGTGCGGTCGGCGGTGTCGATCTCCGCCTGGCGGACGAGCCCCGCGAAACCGCCGGTCCGGGTCACCTGGATACGCATGGTGTCCATGGTGCTACGCAGGGAGGGGGTTTGCCGGGCTTTTCCCGGACCGTGACCTTAAGCCCGCCTCAACCCGGTCTCAACCACCCTTCAGTCACGCTCCGGTGGCTCCGGCCGGGCTCCTGGGGCTCCGGGCGAGCCCCGCGGGCCGCGCCCCCGGAGGGTCACCCCGGGCTGACCCCGACCTGCGCCCAGGAGGCCGTGACGGTGTCCACGACCGACCGGTCGTCGGGGTAGCGGGCCTTGGCGGCGGCCACGGTGGCCCGGGCGAAGGCGGTGAAGTCGGCGTCGGCGGGCAGCGTGCGCCCGGTCAGCGCGTCGTACCAGATCCGCCCCGCGCGCTCCCAGGCCGAGCCGCCGAGCGCGGTGGCCAGCAGGTAGAACGCGTGGTTGGGGATGCCGGAGTTGATGTGCACCCCGCCGTTGTCCTGGGAGGTGTTCACGTAGTCCCGCATGTGCGCGGGCTGCGGGTCCTTGCCCAGCTGCGGGTCGTCGTAGGCGGTGCCGGGCGCCTTCATCGAGCGCAGCGCCACGCCCTGCACGCCCGGGGCGAGCAGCCCGGCGCCGATCAGCCAGTCGGCGTCGGCGGCGCTCTGGTGCAGCGAGTACTGCTTGACCAGCGAGCCGAAGACGTCGGAGACCGACTCGTTGAGCGCGCCGGGCTGGTCCTGGTAGTCCAGCCCGGCGGTGAACTGGGTGACGCCGTGGGTGAGTTCGTGGCCGATGACGTCGATGCAGGCGGTGAAGTCGCCGAACACCACGTTGTCGCCGTCGCCGAACACCATCTGGTGGCCGTTCCAGAAGGCGTTGTCGTAGTTGCGGCCGTAGTGGACGCTGGCGTCCAGCCGCAGGTTCCGGTCGTCGATCGAGTGCCGGCCGAAGACGTCGGCGTAGAGCGCGAAGGTGGCGCCGAGGCCGTCGTAGGCGTGGTTGACGGAGCTGTCGGAGGACGCGCCGCGGCCCTCGGTGCGGACGCTGCGCCCGGGCAGCCGCTGGCCGTGTCCGGCGTCGTAGATCACCCGGTTGAGGCCCGGGGTGGCGGCGACGGGCGGGGGCGGGGAGAGTCGGGCCGCGCGGTGCTCCGCGTCGAGGGCCAGGGAGTGGACGGCGGGCTCGTGACCGGCCTCGGCGAGGCGGTCCAGGACGTACGGCGGGACGATCGTGCAGATCGGTACTGCTGCAGTCATGTGGCCCAGGGTGAGGCCTCGATGACCGGTTGTCACCACCTTCGGCATGACCGGCCGACGTCTCAAGGGGTGGAACGGAAGCCCGGATCACTTCGGGGGCGCGCGGCGCTGGGTTACGCTGGGGCCATCATGCGCAACGGGCTGCTTCTTCTTAGCTGCCGCGTCGAGGGCCTGTAGTCCACCGGGCCGGCACCCTCGCCGCGGGGAACGAGCTGTGCGCGCGATCGGCGATCCAATGGTGTATCGCGAGCGGCAGCCGAGGCCGGCCAGTCGGTGTCGACCAGGTGTTGACCCCTCCCGACCCGCCCGCACCACGCATCACAGGAAGCCGAGTCACCTCCATGACCGAGCAGAACTCCGCCGCGTCCGTTCCCGCCGGCCGTCCCTTCGTCGACCGCCCCACCCCGATCACCGCCGCCTCGGTGCGCCAGCGGCCCTCGGGCATGCGTCACGGGCGCTACCTGCCGTTCGGCACCGTCGACCTGGCGGACCGCAGCTGGCCGGAGAAGGTGATCACCAAGGCGCCGCGCTGGCTCTCCACCGATCTGCGGGACGGCAACCAGGCGCTGATCGACCCGATGTCGCCGGCCCGCAAGCGCATGATGTTCGACCTGCTGGTGAAGATGGGCTACAAGGAGATCGAGGTCGGCTTCCCCTCCTCCGGGGCCACCGACCACGCCTTCGTGCGCTCGCTGATCGAGGAGGGGGCGATCCCCGAGGACGTCACCATCTCGGTGCTGACGCAGGCCCGCGAGGAGCTGATCGAGAAGACCGTGGAGTCGCTGGTCGGCGCCCCGCGGGCGACCGTCCACCTGTACAACGCGACCGCGCCGCTGTTCCGCCGGGTGGTGTTCCGCAACGACAGGGCGGCCACCAGGGCGATCGCCACCGAGGGCACCCGGCTGGTGATGGAGTACGCGGAGAAGCTGCTGGGCGACGACACCGTCTTCGGCTACCAGTACTCGCCGGAGATCTTCGTCGACACCGAGCTGGACTTCGCGCTGGAGGTCTGCGAGGCGGTCATGGACGTCTGGCAGCCGGGCGAGGGCCGCGAGATCATCCTGAACCTGCCCGCCACCGTCGAGCGGGCCACCCCGAACGTCCAGGCCGACCAGTTCGAGTGGATGTCGCGCCACCTGTCCCGCCGCGAGTTCGTCTGCCTGTCGGTGCACCCGCACAACGACCGCGGCACCGCCGTCGCCTCCGCCGAGCTGTCCTACATGGCGGGCGCCGACCGCATCGAGGGCTGCCTGTTCGGCCAGGGCGAGCGGACCGGCAACGTCGACCTGGTGACGCTGGGGATGAACCTGTTCTCGCAGGGCATCGACCCGCAGATCGACTTCTCCGACATCGACGAGGTGCGCCGCACCGCCGAGTACTGCAACCAGATGGAGGTGCACCCGCGCCACCCGTACGCCGGCGACCTGGTGTACACCTCCTTCTCCGGCTCGCATCAGGACGCCATCAAGAAGGGCTTCGACGTCCTGGAGGCGGACGCCAGGGCCGCGGGCGTACCGGTGCACGAGCACACCTGGGGCGTGCCGTACCTGCCGATCGACCCGAAGGACGTCGGCCGCACCTACGAGGCGGTCATCCGGGTCAACAGCCAGTCCGGCAAGGGCGGCGTGGCGTACGTGCTGAAGAACGACCACAAGCTGGACCTGCCGCGCCGGATGCAGATCGAGTTCTCCCGGATCATCCAGGCCAAGACCGACGCCGAGGGCGGCGAGGTCAGCCCGGCCGAGATCTGGCGGGTCTTCGAGGACGAGTACCTGCCGACCACCGACAACCCGTGGGGCCGGATCTCGCTGAGCGGTTCGCGCACCCTGACCACCGAGGACGGCCGGGACGCGCTGACCGCCGAGGCCCTGGTGGACGGCGTCCCGACCACCCTGACCGGTACCGGCAACGGCCCGGTCTCGGCCTTCGCCGACGCGCTGGCCCGGATCGGCGTGGACGTGCGCGTCCTGGACTACGCCGAGCACGCGCTGAGCGAGGGCGGCGACGCCCAGGCCGCCGCGTACGTGGAGTGCGCGGTGGACGGCAAGGTGCTGTGGGGCGTGGGCATCGACGGCAACACCGTGCTGGCCTCGCTGAAGGCCATGATCAGCGCCGTCAACCGCTCGCAGCGCGGCTAATTCGAACGGGTGGTGTGCGAAGGGCCGTCCCGCGGGGCGGCCCTTCGCCGTGCCGGCCTGGGGTTGTGTCCTGCGCCACATTTTTTCGAATCGGAAGCCGTTCGAGGTACTGACACGTGCCGGTAACCGTGGCAACATCGATCCACCGGAAAGCCGGGTCGGTGGGACGGCCTCGGTGTCCGGTCGCGTGACCTGCCCATTGTCGAGCAGGCCGCCTGCCATGTCTGGGGAGTGGCGCCGTGACCAGGTTGTGGGGTGTTCGCCCGCGGTGGCGGACTGACGTTCTCGGTGACTTCTTCTGCCCGGGTTGTGGCGGGGACCGCAACTACCGCCGGCAGCACGGCCGGCGGTGGCTGCGGTTGCTGGGGACCCCGGTGGTCCCGCTCGGTCCGGTGATCGGCAGTGTGCAGTGCACCAGCTGCCACGGCCGGTACGGCGTCGAGAGCCTGGAGCAGCCCACCAGCGTGCGCCTCGGCGCGATGCTGCGGGACGCCCAGTACACCATCGCGCTGGCCCTGCTCGCGGCCGGCGGCACCGCCCACCGGGCGGCCCGCGACGCGGCCTGCGCGGCGGTCCGCGAGGCCGGGTTCGAGGACTGCGGCGAGGCCCAGGTGCTGGCCGCGCTCGCCGCGCTCTCCGGGCTCGGCGGCGAACTCCACGACGCCCGGGGGATGTCCGGCGGACTGGCCGTCGAACTGCACGCGGTGCTCGAACCGCTCACCCCGCACCTGGCCCACCACGGCCGCGAGCGGCTGCTGCTGCAGGGCGCGGCGATCGCCCTGGCGGACGGGCGCTACCTGCCGCAGGAGCGCGACGCGCTCGCCGCGGTCGGGGGCTGCCTGGACCTGCCGAAGTCCCGGGTCGGGGCGCTGCTGGAGGCGGCGACCAGGACCCCGTACAAGTAGCGCCGCCCGCAGGCCCGCCCGAGGCGCTGCTCGCCGACCACCTCTCACCGCTCACGATCACCGCTCACGATCACCGCTCACGATCACTGCTCGCGATCACCGGCCACCACCACCGCCCGCCGAGCGCCGTCCGGACCTCCGGAACCCGCAGACCATCTCCGAATCCCCCACAACGGGCCTTGGACTCCCCACCCCGGGCCCGCCGTGACCCGCACCGCATGGCCTCCCCCACGGCCGCCGGTGCGGGCAACACGGCTGTCCGGCGCCGGGGGGCGGTGGGGGAGAATGGTCCCCATGAGTCTTTTCCGGGACGACGGCGTCGTGCTGCGGGCGCAGAAGCTCGGCGAGGCCGATCGGATCATCACCCTGCTGACCCGCAAGTACGGCAAGGTGCGGGCGGTGGCGCGCGGGGTGCGGAAGACCAAGTCCAAGTTCGGTGCCCGCCTGGAGCCGTTCTCGCACGTGGACGTGCAGTTCTTCAGCCGGGGGAGTGAGCTGATCGGCCGCGGATTGCCGCTCTGCACCCAGGTGGAGACCATCGCGCCGTACGGCGGCCCGATCGTCGCCGACTACGGCCGCTACACGGCCGGCACCGCGATGCTGGAGACCGCCGAGCGGTTCGCCGAGAACGAGGGCGAGCCGGCCGTCCAGCAGTACCTGCTGCTGGTCGGCGGGCTGCGCACGCTGGCGGCCGGGCTGCACGAGTCGCACCTGGTACTGGACGCCTTCCTGCTGCGCTCGCTCGCGGTGAACGGGTACGGCGCGAGCTTCACCGACTGCGCCAAATGCGGCCTGGAAGGGCCGAACCGTTTCTTCTCCCTCCCCGCGGGCGGGGTGCTCTGCGGGGACTGCCGAGTGCCCGGATGTGCCGTACCCTCCCCTGAGACACTGGTACTGCTCGGGGCGCTGCTGTCAGGGGACTGGCAGACGGCCGACGCCTGCGAGCCGCGGTACTGGCGGGAGGGCAGCGGCCTGGTCGCGGCCTATCTGCAGTGGCACCTGGAGCGGGGCATCCGCTCGATGAGATACGTGGAGAAGTGAGCACATGGCAGCGCGACGGCTCTTCGGCGGCGGCAAGCAGCGGACGTACGTCCCCCCGACCCCGCACCCCAGCGGCGCACAGCCCCCGAAGATCCCCGGCGAGCTGGTCCCCGAGCACGTCGCGATCGTGATGGACGGCAACGGCCGCTGGGCCAAGGAGCGCGGGCTGCCCCGCACCGAGGGCCACAAGGTCGGCGAGTCCGTGGTGCTGGACGTCCTCAAGGGCGCCATCGAGCTCGGCGTCAAGAACATCTCGCTGTACGCGTTCTCCACCGAGAACTGGAAGCGCTCGCCCGACGAGGTGAAGTTCCTGATGAACTTCAACCGGGACGTCATCGCCCGCCGCCGCGACGAGATGGACGCGATGGGCGTGCGGATCCGCTGGGCGGGCCGGATGCCCAAGCTGTGGAAGAGCGTCGTCCAGGAGCTCCAGGTCGCCGAGGAGCAGACCAAGGACAACGACGCCGTCACGCTCTACATGTGCGTCAACTACGGCGGCCGCGCCGAACTCGCCGACGCGGCTCAGGCGATCGCCCAGGACGTCGCGGCCGGGAAGCTCGACCCGAAGAAGGTCAACGAGAAGACCCTGGCCAAGTACATGTACCACCCGGACATGCCGGACGTGGACCTCTTCCTGCGCCCCAGCGGCGAGCAGCGCACCTCCAACTTCCTTCTCTGGCAGTCGGCTTACGCCGAGTTCGTGTTCCAGGACGTGCTCTGGCCGGACTTCGACCGCCGTGACCTGTGGCGCGCCTGCGAGCAGTACGCGATGCGCGACCGGCGCTTCGGCGGGGCGATCCCCAACGAGGTCGGCGCGCCGGTGCCGTCGCAGCGCTGACGGGCGTACGGTCCCGAGGGCCGTGCCGGACGCGACGGCCGTACCGGACGCGACGGCCGTGCCGGACGAAAAGGAGAGGACCCGCCGGGATCTGCCCGGCGGGTCCTCTCCTTCGTGTCGGCGGCTCAGGCCTTCTTGGCGCACTCCGCACAGGTCCCGAAGATCTCCAGGGTGTGCGCGATGTCGCTGAAGCCGTGCTCGGCGGCGACCGAGTTGGCCCAGCGCTCCACCGCGGGCCCCTCCACCTCGACGGTCGCGCCGCAGTGCCGGCAGACCAGGTGGTGGTGGTGCCCGCTGCTGCACCGGCGGTAGACCGCCTCGCCGTCGGCGGTGCGCAGCACGTCCACCTCACCGGCGTCCGCGAGCGACTGGAGCGTGCGGTAGACCGTGGTCAGACCGACGGAGTCCCCGCGGTGCTTGAGCAGGTCGTGGAGCTCCTGCGCGCTGCGGAAGTCCGCGATCTCGTCCAGGGCTGCCGAGACGGCGGCACGCTGCCGGGTCGAGCGGGCGCGCGGCGACGGGCCTGCGGTGGTCACCGTGGGTCCTCCTGGGGTCGTGGGCGTCTCGCACATCATTGTGCCAGCCCGGCCCGCCGCTCAGGGGTGGTCGTGCCGGACGGCCCGGAGACGGCCTGCCCCGGCAGTTCGACGTCGCACACCTTCGGTCCGTTCTCGCCCGTGCCGCGGTGGCGCCGCCGGGCCAGTGGCGCGGCGAGCAGGCTGAACACCGCGAAGACCGCGATGGCGAGCAGCACGATGGCCGGGCCGGAGGGCACGTCGAGCTGGTAGGAGCCCGTGACGCCGGCCAGCGAGACGACCACGCCGAGCGCGATCGAGGCGGCCTGGGTGGCGGCGAAGGAGCGGGTGAGCTGCTGGGCGGCGACCACCGGGACCACCATCAGCGCGCTGACCAGCAGCAGCCCGACCACCCGCATGGCGACCGTGACGGTGACCGCGGCCATCACCGCGAGCAGCAGGTTGAGGGTGCGCACCGGCACGCCGGTGACCCGGGCGAAGTCCTCGTCCTGGCAGATCGCGAAGAGCTGGCGGCGCAGGCCGACGGTGACCGCGATGACCACCGCGCCGAGCACCGCGATGGTGGCCAGGTCCGCGGGGGCGACGGTGAGGATCGAGCCCCACAGGTAGCTCTCCAGCGAGCCGGCCCCGGCCTGGGCGGACATCGAGACCAGCAGCTTGCCGCAGGCCATGCCGCCGTAGAAGAGCATCGCGAGGGCGATGTCGCCGCGCTGGTTGCCGCGCGAGCGGACCAGCTCCATGGTGACGGCGCCGAGCACGCAGACCAGCACGGCCATCCAGACCGGGCTGGTCTGGAAGATGAAGCCGAGGCCGACGCCGGTCATCGCGACGTGGCCCATGCCGTCGCCCATCAGGGCCTGGCGGCGCTGCACCAGGTAGATGCCGACGGCCGGGGCGGTGATCCCGACCAGGACGGCGGCGAGCAGGGCCCGCTGCATGAAGTCGTAGGACAGCATCTCGGTCATGCGAGCAGCCTCGGCGGGGTCAGGTCGGCGTGCGGGTGGACGTGGTCGTGGCCGGGCAGCGCGTGCAGGCCGGTGTTGGGCACGGGCGGGCCGTCGTGGGCGACGCAGCCGTCCCGCAGCACCACGGCGCGGTCGATCAGCGGTTCCAGCGGTCCGAGTTCGTGCAGCACGAGGAGGACGGAGGCGCCGCGGCCGACCTCGGTGCGCAGGGTGTCGGCGAGCACCTGCTGGCTGGCGGCGTCGACGCCGGCCATCGGCTCGTCCATGATCAGCAGGTCGGGGGAGCCGACCAGGGCGCGGGCGATCAGCACCCGCTGCTGCTGGCCGCCGGACAGGTCGGCCACGCCGTCCGAGGCCCGCTCCAGCATGCCGACGGCGGCCAGCGCGCGGTCCACCGCCTCGCGGTCCTTGCGGCGGAAGGGCAGCAGCCGGTGCTGCGGCAGCCGTCCGGTGGAGACCACCTCCCGCACGGTGGCGGGGACGCCGGAGGCGGCGGTGGTGCGCTGCGGGACGTACCCGATCCGGTGCCAGGCGCGGAAGGAGCGGAACGGGGTGCCGAACAGCTCCAGGGTGCCGTGCTCCAGCGGGACGGAGCCGATCACGGCCTTGACGGTGGTCGACTTGCCGGAGCCGTTGGCGCCCAGCAGGGCGACGACCTCTCCGGGCCGGACGGTGAGGTCGACGCCGCGCAGCACCGGCCGGCCGCCGCGCGAGGCGACGGCGTCACGGAGGCGGACGGCCGGGGGTATCGGGTCGGTCATGGTGCTCGGTCCCGTCAGTTCGCGGGGGCGGGGGTGGCGGCGTCGGTCCCGGCGGGGGCGGCCGGGGCGGTGCCGGCCGGGGCGCCGAGGGCGGCCCGGAGGTTGGCCAGGTTCTGCTTCATCACGGTCAGGTAGTCGTCCTTGGACGGGTCCTTGACGCCCTCCAGCGGATCCAGGACGGCGGTCCTGAGGCCGAGGTCCTTGGCGACGGTCTCGGCGAGCTTGGGGCTGACCAGGGTCTCGAAGAAGACGGTGGAGACGCCGTTGTCCTTGGCGGCCTTCTGCACCGCGGCGAGGCGGGCCGGGGTGGGCTCGGACTCCGGGTCGACGCCGTTGATGGCGACCTGGGTGAGGCCGTAGTGGTCGGCGAGGTAGCCGAACGCGGCGTGGCTGGTGACGAAGGTCCGGGTGCTGGCGTCCTTCAGCCCGTCCCGGAACTCCTGGTCGAGCGCGGTGAGCCTGGTGACCAGCTCGTCGGTGTTCTTCCGGTAGTCCTCGGCGTGGGCCGGGTCGGCCTTGGCGAACTCGTCGCCGACGCTCTTGGCGATCGCCGCGTAGCGGGTCGGGTCGAGCCAGATGTGCGGGTCGCCGGCCGGGTCCTCGTGCTTGTGGCCGTCGGTCCCGTGGCCGTCGCCGCCGTGGTCGGCGTCCGCGGTGTCCTCGTCGAGGTGGTGGTCGACCAGCGGGCTGGCGGCGGTGGCGTCGATCTTGTGCTTGCTGGACGACTGCGCGACGGCCTGGTCGACGGTGGGCTGGAGGCCCTTGAGGTAGATGATCGCGTCGGCCTTCTGGACCGTGCCGACCTGCTTGGCGGTGAGCTCCAGGTCGTGCGGCTCGACGCCGGCGGCGGTCAGGTCGGTGACCGCGACGTGCTCCTTGCCGATCTGCTGGGCCAGGTACTCCATCGGGTAGAAGGAGGCGACGACCTTCAGCTTGCCCGTGCCGCTGTCGGCGCTGCTGCTGCCTCCGCAGGCGGTGAGGACGAGGGTGGCGGCGAGGGCGGTGGTGCCGAGCGCCATGGAGCGGCGGGTCCGGCGAGACAGTCCGAGTCGAGGCAGTCCGATCATCATGACAATCATTCTCATCCCAAATGGAAATGATTGTCAAATCACTCGGGCGGGTGAACGGAAGGTGACGGAGGGTGGGGGCGGCCGGACGATACCGATTTGAATCACGTACCCGTATGGCCGGTAACCTGAGGTATTCGGGTACGCGCAACCAGCCGTGCCCTGACCGTGCCGTACGTACTGAAGAGAGCACTGTGGCCGCCGACAAGATCGACACGATCGTCAGCCTGAGCAAGCGCCGTGGCTTCGTCTACCCCTGCAGCGAGATCTACGGCGGCACGCGTGCCGCCTGGGACTACGGGCCGCTGGGTGTCGAGCTCAAGGAGAACATCAAGCGCCAGTGGTGGCGCGCGATGGTCCAGGCCCGTGAGGACGTCGTCGGACTCGACTCGTCGGTGATCCTCGCCCGCGAGGTGTGGGAGGCCTCCGGTCACGTCGCCACCTTCAACGACCCGCTGACCGAGTGCCTCTCCTGCCACAAGCGCCACCGGGCCGACCACCTGGAGGAGAAGTACGAGGCCAAGCACGGCTTCCCGCCGCCGAACGGTCTCCAGGACGTCAACTGCCCCGACTGCGGCACCAAGGGCCAGTTCACCGAGCCCAAGGACTTCTCGGGCATGCTGAAGACCCACCTCGGTGTCACCGAGGAGGCGAGCGGCCTGGCGTTCCTGCGCCCGGAGACCGCCCAGGGCATCTTCACCAACTTCAAGGCCGTCCAGACCACTTCGCGCAAGAAGCCGCCGTTCGGCATCGCCCAGACGGGCAAGAGCTTCCGCAACGAGATCACCCCCGGCAACTTCATCTTCCGCACCCGCGAGTTCGAGCAGATGGAGATGGAGTTCTTCGTCAAGCCGGGCGAGGACGAGCAGTGGCACGAGTACTGGCTCCAGCAGCGCTGGGACTGGTACGTCGGCCTCGGCCTGCGCACCGAGAACATGCGCTTCTTCGAGCACCCGAAGGAGAAGCTCTCCCACTACGCCAAGCGCACGGTGGACATCGAGTACCGCTTCAACTTCGGCGGCTCCGAGTTCTCCGAGCTGGAGGGCGTCGCCAACCGCACCGACTACGACCTGCGGGTGCACAGCGAGGCCTCCGGCCAGGACCTGAAGTACTTCGACCAGGAGTCCGGCGAGCGGTACTTCCCGTACGTCATCGAGCCGGCGGCCGGCCTCAACCGCGCCATGCTGGCCTTCCTGATCGACGCCTACTTCGAGGACGAGGCGCCGAACGCCAAGGGCGTCATGGAGAAGCGCGTCGGCATGCGGCTCGACCCGCGCCTGGCCCCGGTCAAGGTCGCCGTCCTGCCGCTGTCGCGCAACGCCGAGCTGTCCCCGAAGGCCCGCGGCCTGGCCGCCGACCTGCGCACCGCGTGGAACGTCGAGTTCGACGACGCCGGCGCCATCGGCAAGCGCTACCGCCGCCAGGACGAGATCGGCACGCCGTTCTGCGTCACCGTCGACTTCGACACCCTTGAGGACAACGCGGTGACCGTCCGCGACCGCGACACCATGTCGCAGGAGCGCGTCTCGCTGGACCAGGTCAAGGCGTACCTGGGCGCGCGGCTGATCGGCTGCTAGCAGCCTCCGGCACGGCCCGGGAGCCCTCGTCCGCCCTGGTGGGGCGGACGGGGGCTCCTTGCTGTCCGGGGCAGGGGGCCGCGTGCGGCCGCCGCTACCGCCGTCCCCAGCGCGAGCGCGGGGCCGCGGGCGGGCGGGTCGGGAGGCCGGCGGTGCGCAGGGCCGCGAGCGTGGTGCGGTGGCGGGCCTCGTCGGCTAGCAGCGCGGCCAGCAGCTGCGCGTAGAGCCCGGAACTGCCGGCGCCGTCCAGGGCGGCGGCCAGCCGGACCACCTCGGCGGGCGGGCGCAGGACGGCCAGCTCGCTCAGCAGGAGGGCGGCGAGCGCCGGCGGCAGCCCGGCCGCGAGGTCGGCGAGGTCGGCGGTGGAGCGGCCCGCGGCCTGCCGCAGCAGGGTCCTGACGTCGGCGGACCGGCCGTGCTGCTGGAGGCAGGCGGCCAGGGAGGTCAGCTCGGGCATCGGCGCGGACCCCCACTCCCAGAGCAGCGTCGCGCTGTCGGCGGCCAGCCCGGCCCGGTCCAGCGCGGAGAGCAGGCCGGGGACGGAGGCGGCCGGGTAGCCCCAGAAGGCGTGGAACACCTCGGCCGCCTCCTCGGCCAGGCCCAGTTCGCGCAACTCGGCGAGCACGGTGACGGAATGGTCGGGTGCGGACCGGGCGATGCTGCGGGCGAGGAGGAGCGAGCCGCCGGTCGGACCGTACCTGGCCAGCATGCCGACCAGCAGCGCGGCGTCGGAGGGGGTGAGACGGGCGGCGGCCGCGTCTATCACCCCGGTGGCCTCGGCGAGGGAGCCGGCCCGGTGGAGGGCGGTGATCCGCTCGGTGAGAGCGCCGAGGTCGGGGCGGGCGGGCGCCGGCGGCTGCTGCTGAGGTGGCCGCTGCTGTCGCGGTGGCTGCTGTGCGGGCCGCTGATGGGCCGGTGCCTGTTGGTGCGGCGGTGGCGGCGGTGGCTGCTGCCGCTGTCTGATCCGGCTCTCCAACGCCTCCAGCTGGTCGCTGAGTTGGAGGCAGCGGGCGCCCAGTCCCTCGCGGAGCATGCGGGCCTGGGCGAGCTGGCGCAGCAGCTCCCCGTCCGGCCGCTGGCGGCCCGGGGTGGCCCCGATCGCCTCGTTCAGGCGCCGTTCACGTTGGCCCGCGTAGCGGCTCGCACGGAGTAACTCGTCCAGTTCTGCGCGGAGTTCCTCGGCCTGTTGCTCGCCTTCCGGCCGCTGGCCTGCGGATTGTGCCGTCGGCCGCATGCGCATGATCGCCCCAACCTGTCCATCTGCACCCTGACTGTGTGACATCCTGGCGTCAGTATGTGGCGTGGGAGTTAAGAGTGCACGACCAGTCGTGTCCGAGTGGTGTCAAGGAGCGCGCAGACGGCGGTCGTTGCGAGGAGTGCGCCGGTCGCGCTCCGGAGGAGGGTCGCCTCGTAGTACGGGCCGGGAGCGAGCACCGCGACGGCGTATCCGACCAGCGCGCCCACGAGCGCGGGCGGCAGGAGGAGCAGCGCGGCCCGGCGGACCGCCGCCCCGATCACCAGGAGCCCGGCCAGGGCGGAGAGTTCGGGCGTGCCGAAGGACTGCGCGTAGCGGATCGACAGGGCGGGGACGAGGAACAGCGCCAGTGCCCGGCCGACCGTCCCGGAGAGCGCGGCGGTGTACGGGCCGGGCCGCCCGCGCGGAATCCGGCGCGGAAGGGTACGGGTGGCGACGAGCACCGCCAACGCGGCCGCGGCGGACGGGAGATGGTCCCCGAGCCGGGCGAGGTTGTAGAGCAGCGCGGTGTCGTACAGCACCAGCATCAGCTGGCCGTACGCCCACAGGTCGAGCGCGAAGCGGAACGGGCCGCGGGCGGGCTCGGCGTCCGCTTCGGGTTCGCGTCGGGCCAGCCGGGCGATCATCGGCGGCGTGAGGCAGGCCGCGAGCACCCGCAGGACGAGGTCGTCCACGGTGTACGGGTTCCGCAGGTCCCACTCCACCGCGCAGAACGCCACCGTGTACGAGACGGCGGCGAGCGGGATCAACGGCGAGCGGGCCAGCCGGACGTACAGCGCGCGGTCCAGCCGCCGGACGACGGCGACGAACGCCAGCAGCACCAGCGGCAGTTCGAGGAACGCCTGCACCCGGAGCACCGACGGCGCCAGGAGCTCCGGGGCCGGGAAGCGGGCGGCGAGCGAGTCCAGGCGGGGCACGTCGAACCAGCCGGGCGGCAGGTGGCGGGCGATGAAGGAGACGTCCCCGTGGTGCACCCGGTTCACGTAGACCGCGACGAGCACCTGGTTGAGGTGGATCAGCGCGACGACGGCCGCCAGCAGCGGCTCCGGCCCGTACGTTCCTTCTCGCCGCGGGGGCCGGGCCTTCCGCCGCAACACCCCCGGCGCCAGGAGCAGGGCGGCGGCGGCCGAGGCCACCACCGTCCCGTCCAGCAGCGCAGCGATCGCGCTCATGCGGCCAACCGCGCCCGCGCCTCCATCAGGGCGAAGCCGAGCAGGTTCAACCCGCGCCACTCGGCGGGCTGTTGGGCCCGGATGTCGTCGGCGGCGAGCCCGATGCCCCAGATCCGGTCCAGCGGGCTGGCCTCGACCAGCACCCGGTCGCCCGTGCCCAGGAGGTAGTCGCGCAGCGCCTCGTCCTGTCCGAACTTCGCGACGTTGCCCGCCACCACCAGCTCGAACCGGCCGGCCGTCCAGACCTTCTCGTCGAAGTCCTTGACCAGCCGCCCCAGCTTCTTCGCCTCGGCGGGGGTCCGGGCCGCGAGCACCCGCCGTGCGATCTCCTCGTCACCGAACATCCGGGCCTTGCCGGCCATCATCCAGTGCTCGGCGGAGGTGTAGGTGAGCCCGTCGACGGTGAACTCGCCGGGCCACCACTGGCTCAGGCACTCCTGTCGGGTGCCACCGCCCTTGCGCTCGGTGTGCCCCCAGAACATCACCCACTTCGGCCGCAGCCCGTCGGCCATCAGCGCGGTCAGCTCCTCGCGGCTGCGGACGGCGGCCAGGTCCCCCACGTGCATCTCGCTCATATCGTCAGTCTGACACAAAGGGGTGGTGGCCGCGAACCCGTTCGACCGCGGCGCTCCTCGCGGGATCCCCGCCGTCAGCCCCTGGCCGCCAGCTCCAGGAAGCGCAGCCCGACCTCCGTCACCTCCTCCGCCGTCCACGCCTGCGCCGGCTCGCCGAGGCTGACCTCGGCCACGGCGAGGCCGGGGGCGGCGTCCTCCCAGTGCGGGACGAACCAGACGCCCTCCTGCTCGGCCAGGGCCAGATGGGCGGCGTTCAGGGCCTCGGCCGGGTGCGGGAGCCAGAGTTGGTACTCGTGGGTGGGCGGCACCTCGGGATACAGGCGGGCGCCGGGGAGCGCGGCCAGGGCCGGGGTGAGGGTGGACGCGGCGTGGCGGATCAGGCCGGGGATGCGCGGCAGGGCGGTGTCCAGGCCGTGGAGGGCGGCGATGGCGGCCGGCCACTGCTGGGAGAGCTGGCCGCCGTAGCGGTGGCGCCAGGTGCGGGCGTAGGAGACGAGGGCGGCATCGCCGGCGAGGGCGGCCCCGCTGATCCCGCCGAGGTCCTTGTAGTAGGAGACGTAGACGCTGTCGGCGAGGGCGGCGATCTCGTCGAGCCGCTTGCCGAAGTGGGCCGTGGTGTTCCAGAGCCGGGCGCCGTCGAAGTGCACCCGGGCGCCGGCCTCGCGGGCGGCGGCGACGAGGGCGGTCAGCTCGTCCCAGTCGGGGAGCAGGTAGCCGGGGTCGCGCAGCGGGAGTTCGACCGTCAGGGTGCCGAACGGCTCGCCCAGCGCGCCGAGTTCGCCGGGCGTCGGCTGGCGCTGCTCGGTGGTGGGCCAGAGGCCGCGCAGGCCGGTGAGCTGGGTGTAGGCGTGCCGCTCGTGCCGCTCGATGTGGCTGAGCGGATGCAGGGCCACCGCCGTGTTGCCGGTGCGCTCGGCGTGGTGGCGCAGGGCCACCTGCTGGGCCATCGTCCCGGTGGGGAAGAAGACCGCGTCCTCCTTCCCGAGCAGTGCGGCGGTCCGTTCCTCCAGCTGCCGCACGGGCCCGTCGCTGCCGTAGAAGTCGTGGGGGACGTCCAGGCCGTCCAGGGCGGAGAGTTGGGCGAGGCGCTCGCGGATGCTGAGGACGCGGTCGCCGGAGAGGAAGCGCTTGCAGGTCATGCGGGCCGCGCGGCGCCGCTGGACCGCGCTCTGGTCATCGGTCATCCGACGATTGTCGAACTCGTGGCGCGGTCGGACCAACTGCTTTTCCCCAGGACGGGTCGGGCGCCGGAGAGGCGGTCCGGGCCGGGGCTATCGGGGCTGCCCGTCCGTGTCGCCCTCGTCGGGCCAACGGCCCTCCAGGTGGAGCCGGATGAGCGCGGCGTGGGAGAGCGGGCTGGTGGGGTCGGCGACGTCGCCGTTGGTGGTGTAGTCCAGGAGCACGACCTCGTCCTTCTCCCGGAGCCGCTCGACCAGATCGGCGACGCGGTGTTCGAGGACCCAGCGGTAGGCCGGGAGGTAGACGCGGCGGCGGGCCGTCTCGTAGGGCAGGAGCCGGTCGCCGTGCAGGCCGGTCCGGTGGCCCTGGACGGGGCCGTACCGGCGTACCGTCCGCTTGAGGCCCTTCATCGAGGTGACGCGCAGCTTCGCGGGGTCGACGTCGGCGTCCCGGAAGACCTTGAGGGCCTGCCAGACGCCTTCCGCGGACTCGCTGGTCACGCCGTCGCTCCAGGGGACCGGGATGCCGCCGTGCGGATGGAACGGGCTCAGCCGGACCCACGGGTCCGGCGCCCTGGAGGTGACGTCGATGATCTCCGCGCCGGGGAAGGCGGCGGTCAGCGAGGCCGTCGTGCGGCGGCGGCTCGCGACGTGGATCGGCATCGGTGGTTCCCTCCGGTCGGTGACGTGATCCGCCGAGCTTTCCCGATGCCACTGACACTCGCCCTGTTGGGTTGAACGTGCGTGCATGTCGGCCGGGAGGGGAGACCATGGCGGTGCCTGCGAGTGCCCGGGGGCTCGTCGGAGTGGCGATCTCGGTGTTCACCCTGCCGGTGGTGCTCTTGCTCAGCGCGGACCGTAGTAGGCCGTGATCGGGGCCCGGGCCTCGTCGGGCAGGGCCGGGCCGTCCGTCGGTACCGGCCTCCAGGCGCCCGAGTCGGGGTTGAGCTCGACGAGTTGCGCCGTGGAGAGCGCGTACACGACCCGGCCGAGGCCGGAGCGGAGGATGCCTCCTTCGCACATGCCGCAGGGCTGGCAGCTGGTGTACATCGTGGTGCGCGCGGCGGTGCCGGGGGCCAGTTCGCGGGCGGCCCAGCGGGCGAGCTTCAGTTCGGGGTGGGCCGTGATGTCGTCGTCGCGCCGTACGGTGTTGTGGGCCTCGGCGAGGATCCCGCCGTCCGGGCCGGCGAGCAGGGAGCCGTAGGGGGCGTCGCCCAGGGTGATCGCGTGGGCGGCGATGGCGAGGGCGCGGCGGAGCAGGGCCCGGTCGGCGTCGGTGATCACACGGCCCTCCACCGGGTGGCCACGGTGGTGAGGTCCTGCCAGGCCCGCTGCGGGCGGCGGGTTTCCTCCGGATCGCCGTGGTAGGGGTCGAGGACGACGGTCTCCGCGCCGAGATCGCGCAGGTGGCGGAGGTCGTCGAGGATCTGGTCGACGGTGCCGACGCCGGCGGGCCGCTCGGGGTCGTCGACCGGCGTGCCGGTCGGCCGCAGGGCGATGCGGGGCGCGAACCCCGGCATCGGGTGCTCGGCCAGGATCGACCGCATCCGGGCGAGGGGCAGCCGCAGCGGGTGCCAGGCGTCGCCGAACCGGCGTGCCCGCCGGAGCGCGGCCTCGCTGTGGCCGCCGACCCAGACCGGTACCGACCGGCGGTCGGGCTCCTCGGCCCGGGCGTCGCGCAGGGTGCTCAGGTACTCGTCGGTCAGTCTGCCGCGCTCGCCGAACGGCACGCCGAGGGCGGCGAACTCCCGGCGGGCCCAGCCGACTCCCACGCCGAGGACGAACCGGCCGCCGCTGAGCCGGTCGAGGGTGTCCGTCATCCGCGCCACCAGCAGCGGGTTCCGGTAGGGCAGGATCAGCACGGTCGTGCCCAGCCGCAGGTTCGGGGCGACTCCGGCGAGCCAGGACAGCGTGGTGAAGGGCTCGTAGAAGGGTTCCGGGTACCGCTCGGCGACGTCCGGGGTCACCGCCACGTGGTCCGACACCATGAGGAGGTCGAAGTCGAGGCCCTCCGCGGTCCGGGCCCACTCGCGCAGCACGCCGGGGTCGGTTCCCGGGCCGAAGTTCGGTACGTTGACGCCAAGTTGCATGCTTCGAGGCTATCCCCGCGATCATGGCGGACGGAACGGGGTTCTCCCGCTGTGACCGGCGGATCGCCGTGGTTCTCCCGGTAGATTCGCGTCATGGCCGTGAATCTTGACGACACCGACTGGGCGATCATCGAGCAGCTGCAACGGGAGGCCCGCATCTCGCTCAGCGAGCTGGGACGGCGGGTGTCGCTGAGCGCGTCGGCGACCACCGAACGGGTGCGGAACCTGGAATCGCTGGGCGTCATCACCGGCTACCGCGCGACGGTGGACCTGGCGAAGGTCGGCTACCCGGTGCTCGCCGTCGTCCGGCTGAAGTACCCGGGCAACCGGCACGAGCCGCTGCGGCGGCTGCTCGACGAGCGGCGGGAGATCCTGGAGTGCCTGCGCACCACCGGCGACGACTGCTACACCCTGAAGGTGGCGGCGACGTCCATGGAACACCTGGAAACCCTGGTGGACGAACTGGCCGGCTTCGGCAGCACCACCACGAGCGTCGTCTACAGCCGGACACTGCCCCTGCGGGGACCCGGCCGGCCCTGACGCCTGCGGAGGTGCTCCCTCGATCGGGGGAGGCCGGCCGTCCGCCGCGCGGCCAGACTGGCGATCGTGACCGGGAGCTGTTCCCGATCCCCACGATCCCACAGGAGTTGACCCGTGTGTCCTTCGCGTGTCCGCCACATGGCACTCGCCCTCGCCCTCTCGACCGCCGCGGCCGTCGGGGCGCTGACACCGCCCGCGGCGTCGGCCGCGTCCGCCGCTGCCCCGCCGGACGTCGTGCAGCAGGGCCTGAACGCGCTGGTGCGGACGGACGGGGTGCCCGCCGCGCTCGCGACCGTCCGGGACGGGCGGGGCCGGACCCGCGACTACACGGCAGGGGTGGGGGACCTGGCCACCGGCGCGAAGGTCCCCGTCGACGGACAGGTGCGGATCGGCAGCAACACCAAGACCTTCACCGCCGTCGCCGTGCTCCAGCTGGTGGGGGAGGGGAAGGTCGACCTCGACGCCTTCGTCGACACCTACCTCCCCGGCCTGGTCCGCGGCGAGGGCGGGGACGGACGCGGCATCACCGTCCGGCAGCTCCTCCAGCACACCAGCGGCCTGCCCGACTACGAGGGGCTGCTGGACGAAGCCTCCCTCCGGCACCGGTACTTCGAGCCCCGCGAGCTGCTGGACCTCGCCCTCGGGCAGAAGTCCGTCTCCGCGCCCGGGGAGAAGTTCGGCTACAGCAGCACCAACTACGTGCTGGCCGGCCTGATCGTCCAGCGGGTGACCGGCCGGCCGCTCGCCGAGGAGATCGACCGGCGGATCGTCCGGCGCATCGGGCTGCGGCACACCTACTTCCCGGCCGCCGGCGACCGGACCATCCGGGAAGCCCACCCCAAGGGGTACCGCAAGGACTCCGCCGACGGGCCGCTGACCGACTTCACCGAGCTGGACCCGTCGGCGGGCTGGGCGGCCGGGCAGATGATCTCCACCAACGCGGACCTCGACCGCTTCTTCACCGAACTGCTGGTCCCGGACCGCCTGCTGCCCGCCGCCCAGCTCGCCCAGATGCGCGCCACCGTCCCGGTCGGGGACAGCGGCATGGGCTCCGGGCTGGGCGTCTTCAGCCGGCCGCTCTCCTGCGGCGGGGTCTACTGGGGGCACGGCGGCGACATTCCGGGCTACGAGACCCGGGGCGGCGCCACCGACGACGGGCGCGCCGTGAACATCGCGGTGACCACCGTTCCGGCCGACTACGCCGTCACCCGGCACCTGGAGGACGTGGTGGACGCCGCCCTGTGCCGCTGAGCCGGCCGCCGGGCCGCGAGCCGTCAGGAGCGGTAGTGGTTCCCCTCGTCGCCGATCACGCCGGTGCCGTGGTGGACCGAGATGCTGGAGTACGTCGCCCGCATGCGCGTGGCCTGGGCGGTCCGCTGCTGTTCGATCAGCAGGCCCTCGGCGTCGTCGAACTGGTGCCGGCGAGCGCGTTCCCGGAGCACCAGGTAGAGCGTGGCACCGACGACCGTGCCGACGAGCACGAGCAGGAACACCAGGACGAGAGCCATGACGTCATCTTCCCCCGGTTCGAGTGCGTCTGACTTTTATCTCATGGGCGTTCGGCGGTCGCACTCGAATCGTCCGAAGTCGCCGTACGGCTGTGCGGAACACCGGGCGCGGGCGGCGCGGGGGCGGCGATCGGCCGACCGCTCCGGGTGATCGCGACGCGCTCGCCGGCCCCGCGGGCCGGGGTTCAGCCGATGGAGCGGGGGAGGCGGGTGGTCAGGTGGAGGATGGTGAAGGAGCCGAGGAGCTGGATGCCCAGGCACAGGGCGAGGGCGCGGTCCATGCCGAGGACGGGGGAGAGGGAGAGGTAGAGGGTGCCGAGGGTGGCGACGCCGAGGGCGAGGCTGGACTGCTGCCCGGTGGCGAGGACGCCGCTGCCGACGCCGGCCCGGGCGGCGGGCACCTTGGAGAGGACGACCCGGAACAGCGGGGTGCCGATCAAGCCCTGCCCGATGCCGGCGAGGGCGACGCCCGGGGCCATCCGCAGTGGCGAGAAGTGCGACCAGTCGGCCAGGACGGTCAGGGCGAGGGTGGCGAGGCCGGTGGCCTGGACGACGGCGCCGGCGCTGAGCACCCGGCTGCCCCAGCGGCCGATCAGCCGCGGGCCGGCCAGCGAGGCGCAGAAGTAGCCGACGGCCATCGGGACGAGCGCCCAGCCGGCCGCGACCGGGCCGAGCCCGAGGCCCTGCTGGAGGGCGACCGCGATGACGAACATGAAGCCGCCGAAGCCCGCGAAGTAGGGGAGCGCGATGCCGAGGCCGCGCCGCATCTCCGGGATGCGCAGCAGGGACGGCGGCACCAGCGGGGTGTCCCCGCGCCGCTCGGCGCGGCGTTCGACGGTGCCGAAGGCGACGGCGAGGACGGGGAACAGGGCCAGCAGCACCCAGGACCAGAGCGGCCAGCCGGCGGCACGGCCCTCCATCAGCGGGATGAGCAGGGAGAGCAGCGTGGCGGTGAGCAGGACGGTGCCGGGGACGTCGACCCGGGCGGCCGTGGCGGCCCTGTTCTCCGGGACGTAGCGGACCGCGAGCACCACGGCGAGCAGGGCGAACGGCACGTTCAGCAGGAACACCGAGCGCCAGCCGGTGCCGAACAGGTCGGCGGCGACCAGCATGCCGCCGAGCACCTGCCCGATCACCACCGAGATCCCGCCGACCGCGCCGTAGACGCTGAGCGCGCGGCCGCGCCGGGCGCCCCCGGTGGCGGCGGTGATGGTGCCGAGCACCTGCGGGATCAGCAGTGCGGCCGAGGCGCCCTGGGCGGCCCGGGCGGCGACCAGGGACCACGCGCCGGGGGCGAGGCCGCAGGCCAGTGAGGTGAGGGCGAAGGCGACGGCGCCGACGACGAAGAGCCGGCGGCGGCCGTAGTTGTCGCCGAGGCGTCCGCCGAGGACGAGCAGCACGGCGAAGGCGATGCCGTAGCCGGCGGCGACCAGTTCGAGGACGGCGGGCCCGGCGGCCAGGTCGTGGTCGATGGTGGGCAGGGCGACGTTGACGATGAAGAAGTCGAGCATCGGCAGGAAGGCGCCGAGCAGGACGGTGACCAGCCCGGCGGTGCCGAGGGTGGCGGCGGGGCCGGTGGGAGCGGTGGCGGGGCCGGCCGGTCCCGGGGCGGAGGTACGGGCGGCCGCGGTGCCGGGGGTGGTGGCGGTGCGGCTCGATGCGGGGGCGGCGGCGAGTTGTCGGGTCACGGGTCCTACGATCCGCCGGGTCGTACCCTGGTACCAGAGTGTGGTTATCCGGGTATAAGAAGTACCTGGCAACAGGTTGACGGCTGTCGCATGCTGGGGAGCATGAGCCTCGCCACACCTCCCGCGCAAGCCCGTACCGGTTCGGCCGGTCCGCGCCCGGCCACTCCCGACGAAGCCCGCCGGCACGAGCTGGCCGCGTTCCTGCGCAGCCGCCGCGAGCGCCTGACGCCCGAGCAGGTGGGCCTGCCGATGACCGGGCGCCGCAGGACGCCGGGGCTGCGCCGGGAGGAGGTCGCGCAGCTCGCCGCGGTCGGGGTGACCTGGTACACGTGGTTGGAGCAGGGGCGGGACATCCAGGTGTCCGCCCAGGTGCTGGACTCGGTGGCCCGGGCGCTGCTGCTGGACCCGAGCGAGCGGGCCCACCTGTTCACCCTGGCCGGCACGGACGACCCGGTGCCGGTGCGGGAGTGCCCCTCGGTGACCCCGAGCGTGCGGCTGCTGCTGGAGCGGCTGGCGCCGTACCCGGCGGTGGTGCTCAACTCCCGCTACGACGTGCTGGCGTACAACGCCCAGTACACCGCGATCGTCGGTGACCTCGACCGGCTGGCTCCGGAGGACCGGAACCTGATGTGGATGGCGTTCACGCCCTCGCAGTTCCGCGACGTGCTGATCGACTACCGCACCGAGCGCCTCGGCATGGTGGCCCGGTTCCGCTCGGCGATGGCCGACCACAGCTCGGAGCCGGCCTGGAAGGCGCTGGTGGCCCGGGTGCTCAAGGCCTCGCCGGACTTCGCGGAGCTCTGGCAGCGGCACGACGTGATGCGGCCGGGCAACGGGATCAAGCGGTTCCAGGTGCCCGGGGTCGGGCTGTTGCGCTGCGAGTACACCAACTTCTGGCTCAGTCCGCAGCTGGGGACACGGATGATCACGTACACCCCGCTGGACGACGGGACCCGCGCGCTGATGGACGAGCTGCCGACGCCCTAGGCGGTCCGCAGCGCCGCGTCCCGGCCGAGCCACAGGCACACCACGGCGAGCGGCAGTTCGATGCAGGTGGCCATGACCAGCGCGGCGAGCACCGGGAGGCCCGGCCCGGCGCAGGCGATGTCGGCCAGGGCGTCCCCGGCGAGCAGCAGGGCCACCGCCGCGCCGGCCCAGAGCGCGGCGGGGCTGCGCCGGCGCAGCAGCGCGTCCAGCGAGAGCAGGGCGGCGAACTCGGTGAGGTCGAGCACGACCCAGGGGGTCTCGTGGCAGACGGCGAGGACCGCCAGCCAGGGCAGCAGCGCGACCGCGGCCATGACCGGGAGCCGGCCGAGGCGCGCGGGCGGGGTGTACGAGGAGGTGGGGCGGACGGAGAGGACGGCGGTACTCATGCGATGCCCCGCACCCGCTCCAGCGGCAGCCGCTCGGCCGTCCCGCCCGCCGAGTGCTCGACCCGCACCGCGTCGAACGGGCCCTCGGCCCAGGCGATCCAGAACCGGTCGGCCACCACGGCCACCTCGGCCGTCGACCGCGCCCGGCGGAACGGCCGCCGCCCGGTGAACACCACCGCGGGCGCGGCGCCGTCGGCCGCCAGCCGGCCCCAGGCCAGCACGTGCCGGTTCCGCCCGGTGGACGGGCAGTGCCGGGCCCCGCGCAGCAGGTGCGGGGTGAGCCGGGCGGCGACCAGGACGTCGGTCAACTCCCCGTACTGGTACAGCTCCAGCGCGGCCCGGCCGCGGCCGGACCCGGCGCTGCGGACCGACCAGGGCCCGGCTCCGGCCGGCAGCGCCCCCTCCGGGGCTGCGGAGGCACCTCCGGGGCCGGGCCGCCCGTTCGGCGCAGTGGCGGAGTGCGATGCGGTGCTCGTCATGACCTCAAGCTTTCCGCCGGGACCCCGGTCCTGTCGGTGGTGCTCCACACCGAATCGGGGGTGTATCCAGCTACACCCCCCACCCGGAACCCCCCTTCATGGCGGCCCGTGATCACCGGGCCCTACGCTGTTCGGCATGTCCTCCACCACGTTGCGCCGAGCGCTCGTCAGGAGCCTCCGGCGCCCACCGTGGTCGCCCGAGGTCTGGCGGGACGTCCGCTTCACCGCCGCCGGAATACCCATGGCGCTGCCGGTCTGGCTGGCCGTCACCGAGTCGACGCTGCTCTTCCCGGTGCTCGCCGCCGTCCTGCTCTGCGCCCGCCCGCTGACCGCCCTCCAGCGCGGCCGGCTGCGCGCCCTGCACGGGGTGGAGGTGCCGCCGCTGCGCCCGCCGACGGGGCGTCGGGCCTGGCTGCTGGGGATGACCTGGCGCCAGGCCCTCCACCACTTGGTGGCCGGTCCGCTGCTGGCGGCGGGCGCGTTGGCGGTGCTGTACGCCTGGGCGGCCGCCGTGGTGCTGGCCACCGTGTACGGCTGGATGTGGCTGCTGCCCGCCGGCACGGCGGTGCGCTCCGGCCTGGCCGGGGAGGACGTCCTGCTCACCCTCGGCGGGTTGCTGCTGCTGGCGGTCCTCCCGCCGGCGGGCACCCAGCTGGCCCGGCTGGAGGTGTGGGTGGCCCGGCGGCTGCTCGGCCCGGACCGGACGGAGGCGCTGGAGCGGCGGGTCGAGGAGATCGCCGAGAGCCGGGCCGGGCTGGTCGACGCGGTGGACGCCGAGCGCCGCCGGATCGAGCGGGACCTGCACGACGGCGCCCAGCAGCGGCTCACCTCCCTCGCGATGAACCTGGGCCTGGCCCGGCGCACCCTCAAGGACGTGCCGCCCGAGGTGATGCAGGTGATCGTCGACGCGCACGAGGAGGCCCAGGCGGCCATCGACGAGCTGCGTGACCTGGTCCGGGGCCTGCACCCGGCCGTCCTGGAGGACCGCGGCCTGGACGCGGCGCTGTCCGGCATCGCCGCCCGCGCCCCGCTGCCGGTGCGCCTGGACGTGGCACTCTCCGAGCAGGTCGCCCCGACCGTGGAGGCGGTCGCCTACTTCACCGTCTCCGAGGCGCTCACCAACGTGGCCAAGCACGCCAGGGCCCACCGGGTCGACCTCTCGGTGCGGACGGTCGGCGGCCGGCTGCGGCTGGTCATCAGCGACGACGGCGTCGGCGGCGCGGACGCCTCGCGCGGCACCGGGCTCACCGGTCTGCGCAAGCGCGCCGCCTCGGTCGACGGCACGCTGTCCGTTCTCAGCCCCCTCGGGGGCCCCACCACCATCACCGTGGAGTTGCCGTGCGTGCTGTGATCGCCGAGGACTCGGTCCTGCTGAGGGTCGGCCTGGTCAAGGTCCTGGAGGCGGTGGGCTTCGAGGTCGTGGCCGCCGTCGGGGACGCCACCGAACTGCTGGCCGCCGTCGAGGAGCACCGCCCGAAGGTGGTGGTGGCCGACGTCCGGATGCCCCCGGGCTTCAGCGACGAGGGGGTGAAGGCGGCGATGGTGATCCGCCGGCAGTGGCCGGACACCGCCGTCCTGCTGCTCTCCCAGTTCGTGGAGGAGCGCTACGCCGCGGACCTGCTGGCGACGAACACCAGCGGCGTCGGCTACCTGCTCAAGCAGCGGGTGGCCAATGTCGACGACTTCGTGGACGCGCTCCAGCGGGTCGCCGAGGGCGGTACCGCGCTGGACCCGGAGGTGGTCGCCCAGCTGCTGGTGCGCCGCCACCGGGACCCGCTGGAGAAGCTGACCCCGCGCGAGCGCGACGTGCTCGCCCTGATGGCGGAGGGCCGTTCCAACGCCGCGATCGCGGGCTCGCTGGTGGTCAGCGACAGCGCGGTGGCCAAGCACATCAACTCGATCTTCACCAAGCTCGACCTGCCGCCGGTCGCGGACAGCCACCGCCGGGTGATGGCGGTGCTGCGCTTCCTGGAGGTCGGGTAGCGGTGAAGGGGGCGAAGCGCTGGCGGGCCGCCGGGACGGTCGTGATCGTGCTGGTCATGATCGGGGCCGGACTGCAGACCTGGTCGATGGCGGTGCAGCAGCGGACCAGCACCAGCCGGCCGTACGACGTGGCGATCCACCGGCTCCAGTTGGAGACCGGCAACGCCTCGGTCAAGGTGCGGGCCGGCCGGGAGGGCCACGTGGTGGTCCGGCAGAGCCTGGACTGGCTGGTGCGCAAACCGGTGGTGTCCACCGTCTTCGACGGCGACGTGCTGACGGTCGGGATGCACTGTCGGCTGGTCCTGCCGTTCGTGGACGTCGGCTGCGGCGCCGAGATCGAACTGGAGGTGCCGGCGGCGACCGAGGTGTCCGGCTCGGTGGGCTCCGGCTCCGTCCAGGTGGAGGGGCTGAGCGGGGACGTGCGGATGGAGCTGACCTCCGGCCAGCTGCTGCTGTTCGACACCTCCGGGAACGTGTCCGCGCACGCCACCTCCGGTCAGGTGCGGGGCACCAACCTGAGCACCCGGCGGGTGACGGCGCGGGTCGGCTCGGGTTCCGTGCAGCTGGGCTTCGCGAAGGCCCCGCGCGAGGTGGACGCCACGGCCACCTCCGGCTCGGTGGAGCTGACCGTGCCGAAGGACAGCCGGTACGCCGTCTCCAGTGAGATCGGCAGCGGCAGCGGCCGGATCGACACGGGGCTGGCGGACTCGTCGAGTCCGAACCGGCTGCACGCCGCGGTCACCTCCGGGTCGATCACCGTCGTCCCGGCGAGCTCGGAGCCGCCGGAGCCCGCGGAACCGGCGGACCCGGCGGAGCCCGCGCAGTCCGCGGCGCCGTCGGTGCCGCCGTCGGCTCCGTAACGGGAGCGCCTCGGAGCGGGCGGCGGCCGCTCACCCGGGCGGCGGACGGGTGGGGGACAATGGAGAGTCCCGTCCCCATCACCCGAGGTCAGCCGCGCATGACAGCCACGCCCGCACCCACCGCGTCCGACACCGAGTTCGCGCCGCTCGACATCGGCCCGATCCGGGTGTGGCCGCCCGTCGTGCTGGCGCCGATGGCCGGCATCACCAACGCGCCGTTCCGCACCCTGTGCCGTGAGCAGAGCGGCGGCCGGGGCCTGTACGTCTCGGAGATGATCACCACCCGGGCGCTGGTCGAGCGCAACGCCAAGACCATGCAGCTGATCAAGTTCGACCCGAGCGAGAAGCCGCGCTCCATCCAGCTGTACGGGGTGGACCCGGTGACCGTCGGCAAGGCCGCCCGGATGATCTCCGACGAGGGCCTGGCCGACCACATCGACCTCAACTTCGGCTGCCCCGTCCCCAAGGTCACCCGCAAGGGCGGCGGCTCGGCGCTGCCGTACAAGCGCAACCTGCTGCGCGAGATCCTGCGCGAGGCCGTCGCCAACGCCGGCGAGCTGCCGGTGACCATGAAGATGCGCAAGGGCATCGACGACGACCACCTCACCTACCTGGACGCCGGCCGGATCGGCGCGGAGGAGGGCGTGGCGGCGATCGCCCTGCACGGGCGCACCGCCGCCCAGCACTACGGCGGGACGGCCGACTGGTCGGCGATCGCCCGGCTGCGCGAGTCCGTCCCGGCGCACATCCCGGTGCTGGGCAACGGGGACATCTGGTCGGCCGACGATGCGCTGCGGATGATGCGCGAGACCGGCTGCGACGGCGTGGTGGTGGGCCGGGGCTGCCTGGGCCGGCCGTGGCTGTTCAGGGACCTGGTCGCGATCTTCGAGGGCGACGTGGACTACGCCCGCCCCGACTTCGGCTACGTGGCCGCGGCGATGGTGCGGCACGCGCAGCTGCTCGGCGAGTGGCTGGGCGACGAGGCGCGCGGCGTGGTCGACTTCCGCAAGCACGTCGCCTGGTACACCAAGGGCTTCTCGGTCGGCTCGGAGCTGCGGGTGAAGCTGGCCGGCTCCTCCTCGTTGGCCGAACTGGCCGAAACCCTCTCCCAGGTGGAGCAGTCCCAGGGCTGGCCGGACGGTGCGGACGGCCCGCGCGGACGGACCAGCGGCAACAACCGGGTGGTCCTGCCGGAGGGCTGGTTGGACGATCCGTACGACTGCGCCCGACCGGGTGTGGACGCCGAATCGGACACCTCTGGCGGATGATCTGTACGGACCGGCAAAAACGGCCCGATGGGGCCGACTGCCACTAGGTCCCAGCCCTCTTGTCCATCCTGGACAAGAGGGCTCCTTTTCGTCGTCCGAATGTCACGGAGAGAGCACATTTCTGGACGGTGTGCGACGATCGGCGGAGTCGCTCTACGTTCGACCCGTGAGATGCGCTGGTGACGCTTGCCACATGCGGTGGGGGCTGACGGCCGGTCAGTGGACGAAATGGACAGGTCGGCTGTGAATCGCTTCCCGAAGTCGGTCGACCGGTGATCGGGCGATCCGGGTGCAGGAAATCAAGCCGGGGCAACGCCATCGACCCGCGGTCGCTACCGTGCGTCCGGATCGTGCGATCTTCGGGTTTGCTTGTGTTCAAGAATTGAACGCTTGCTCGCGTCAGGCGGACGATTTCACCAACAGAGGTGAACGCCTTTATGTGCTTTCGATCTAGCGGGTTACCGCTGGGTACCAGCCTCGGGTGGCCTATTCAGGGCAGAGAAGTGCCTTCGAAATGGGTATGTTCTCCGGCGTCAGGGCAACCGCGTACGAGGAGACCGACCCGTGCCGTCCCAGCAGAAGTTTGTTTACTCCTTCACCGAAGGAAACAAGGACCTCAAGGACCTTCTCGGCGGCAAGGGCGCGAACCTGGCCGAGATGACCAACCTGGGCCTCCCCGTCCCTCCGGGGTTCACCATCACCACCGAGGCCTGCAAGGTCTTCCTGGAGACCGGCAGCGAGCCGTCCTCCCTGCACGAGGAGATCAGCGCCCACCTGGACGCCCTCGAAGAGCGGATGGGCAAGAAGCTCGGCCAGGCCGACAACCCCCTCCTGGTCTCGGTGCGCTCCGGCGCGAAGTTCTCCATGCCCGGCATGATGGACACCGTCCTCAACATCGGCCTCTCCGACGTCTCGGTGGCCGGCCTCGTCGCCCAGTCCGGCAACGAGCGCTTCGCCTGGGACTCCTACCGCCGCCTGGTCCAGATGTTCGGCAAGACCGTGCTGGGCGTCGACGGCGAGCTGTTCGAGGAGGCCCTGGACGAGGCCAAGCACGCCAAGGGCACCGTCAACGACCTGGACCTGGACGCCGCCGACCTGCGGGGCCTGGTCGAGGTGTTCAAGGGCATCGTCGAGCGCGAGACCGGCCGGGCCTTCCCGCAGGACCCGCGCGAGCAGATGGACCTCGCGATCCACGCCGTCTTCCACTCCTGGAACGGCGACCGCGCCCGGCTGTACCGCCGCCAGGAGCGCATCCCGAACGACCTGGGCACCGCGGTCAACGTCTGCAGCATGGTCTTCGGCAACCTCGGCGAGGACTCCGGCACCGGCGTCGCCTTCACCCGCGACCCCTCCACCGGCACCCAGGGCGTCTACGGCGACTACCTGTCCAACGCCCAGGGCGAGGACGTCGTCGCCGGCATCCGCAACACCCTGCCGCTCTCCGAGCTGGAGAAGCTCGACAAGAAGTCGTACGACGAGCTGATGGCGATCATGCAGAAGCTCGAGAACCACTACCGCGACCTCTGCGACATCGAGTTCACCATCGAGCGCGGCAAGCTCTGGATGCTGCAGACCCGCGTGGGCAAGCGCACCGCCGCGGCCGCCTTCCGGATCGCCGTCCAGCTCGTCGACCAGGGCCTGATCGACCTGGACGAGGCCCTGATGCGGGTCACCGGCGGCCAGCTCTCGCAGCTGATGTTCCCCCGCTTCGCCCCCGACTCCGAGTCGCAGCAGATCGCCAGGGGCCTGGCCGCCTCGCCCGGCGCCGCGATCGGCAAGGTCGTCTTCGACTCGTACACCGCCGTCAAGTGGTCCCGCTCCGGCGAGAAGGTCATCCTGGTCCGCCGCGAGACCAACCCGGACGACCTGGACGGCATGATCGCCGCCGAGGGCATCCTCACCTCGCGCGGCGGCAAGACCTCGCACGCCGCCGTCGTCGCCCGCGGCATGGGCAAGACCTGTGTCTGCGGCGCCGAGGAGCTGGAGGTCGACACCAAGCGCCGCCGGATGACCACCGCCGACGGCCTGGTGCTGGAGGAGGGCGACGTCGTCTCGATCGACGGCGCGACCGGCAAGGTCTACCTCGGCGAGGTACCCGTGCTCCCCTCCGCGGTGGTGGAGTACTTCGAGGGCACCCTGCACGCCGGCGCCGACGTCCAGGGCGGTCTGGTCCAGGCCGTGCACCGGCTGATGTCCCACGCCGACGGCCGCCGCCGCCTCGCGGTGCGCGCCAACGCCGACAACGCCGAGGACGGCTCGCGCGCCCGCCGCTACGGCGCCCAGGGCATCGGCCTGTGCCGCACCGAGCACATGTTCCTCGGCGAGGAGCGCCGCAAGGAGGTCGAGCACCTGATCCTGGCGGACAACGACAAGGACCGCGAGGCCGCGCTCTCCACCCTGCTGCCGCTGCAGAAGGGCGACTTCCTGGAGCTCTTCCAGGCGATGGACGGCCTGCCCGTCACCGTCCGCCTGCTCGACCCGCCGCTGCACGAGTTCCTGCCGGACATCACCGAGCTGTCGGTGCGCGTCGCCCTCGCCGAGGCCCGCAAGGACCCGAACGAGAACGACCTGCGCCTGCTCCAGGCGGTGCACAAGCTGCACGAGCAGAACCCGATGCTCGGCCTGCGCGGTGTGCGCCTCGGCCTGGTCATCCCCGGCCTGTTCGGCATGCAGGTCCGGGCCATCGCCGAGGCCGCCGCCGAGCGCAAGCTGGCCGGGGCGGACCCGCGTCCCGAGGTGATGATCCCGCTGGTCGGCACCGTCCAGGAGCTGGAGCTGGTCCGCGACGAGTGCGAGCGGGTGCTCGCCGAGGTCGCCCGGTCCACCGGAGTCCAGCTGGACATCAAGCTCGGCACCATGATCGAGCTGCCGCGCGCCGCGGTGACCGCCGGGCAGATCGCCGAGGCCGCCGAGTTCTTCTCCTTCGGCACCAACGACCTGACCCAGACGGTCTGGGGCTTCTCCCGGGACGACGTGGAGGCCTCGTTCTTCACCGCCTACCTGGAGAAGGGCATCTTCGGGGTCTCCCCGTTCGAGACCATCGACCGCGACGGCGTCGGCTCGCTGGTCAAGCACGCCGTCGAGGCCGGCCGGGCCACCCGCCCCGACCTCAAGCTCGGCGTCTGCGGCGAGCACGGCGGCGACCCGGACTCGGTCCACTTCTTCCACGAGGTGGGGCTGGACTACGTCTCCTGCTCCCCCTTCCGGATCCCGGTGGCGCGCCTGGAGGCCGGCCGCGCCGCCATCGAGACGGCGGGCAGCGACTCGCGCTGAGGAGGGTAGGCATCCCCTCCGCACGCGCGGGTACGACTGACCGCTCTCCCTCCCGTCGGGAGGGCGTACACCGGAGCTCGGCGCAGGAGAACCGGCGTACGTGACACGGCCGGGCGGGAACGGACAACGGCGTCCGTTCCCGCCCGGCCGTACGTCGTGCGCCGGCCCGCCGCGCGGGCCGGTGTGGCGGCGGCCACGTGTGCGGTTCCCCCGGGGCGGCCCGGCCGCCTGCCAAGCTGGACCGCATGACCAACCGCAGAAACCCGCTCGTCGTCGTGGCCGTGCTGATCCTGGCGCTCCTGGCCGGGGCCGGGTACCTCCTCGCCAACCGGGGGAGCGGCCACCCCAAGGCCGCCGCGAGCGCCACCGGGAGTGCCGGCGCGGCCGCCGGCACCGGTGCCACGACGTCCGGGTCCGCGGCGCCCAAGCCCTCGGCCCCCAAGCCGACCCCGCCCGCCGGGGGCGCCGGCAGCACCCCGGCCCCGGCCGGCTCCTGGGTCCCGACCGACCCGGCCATGGCCGACGTCTGCCGCACCAAGCTCCCCGGCCAGGCCCAGGACACCCTCGGTCTGATCGCCAAGGGCGGGCCCTACCCGTACAACCGCGACGGCATCGTCTTCGAGAACCGGGAGAGCCGCCTCCCCAAGAAGACCGGCGGCTACTACCACGAGTACACCGTGGTCACCCCGGGCTCCAACGACCGCGGCACCCGCCGGGTGGTGACCGGCGACTCCGGCGAGCAGTACTGGTCCGCCGACCACTACGCCACCTTCCAGGAGATCGACTCCCGCTGCTGAGCGGGGCCGGCCGGGCCGCCCGCACCGCGCCGTCGGCCCGCCTCACCGCGCGGGCCCGCCTCACCTCGCCCGCCGCCAGGTGATCCGGGGGTGCGGTGCGTGCGGGCCGGTGGTGACCAGGGCCGTCAGCTCGTGGAGCACCGGGGCCGGGTCGCGGCGGAGCTGGGCCGGGGTGGTGCGTACCACCGGGAGGCCGGCGGCGGTGAGGCGGTTGGCGCGGGCCAGGCCCCGTTCGTGCTCGGCCGGGCGCAGGTGCCAGGCGCGGGAGTCGATCTCCAGGGCCACGCAGGCGTGCGGCCAGTAGGCGTCCGGGACGGCGAGGAAGCGGCCGTCCAGGAAGAGCACCGGGTTCCACAGCGGGTCCGGCAGCCCGGCGTGCGCCAGCAGTTCGCGGGCCTCGCCCTCCACCACCGACCGCACCCCGACCGTCAGCTCCTCCACCACCCCGGCCACCTGGGGCAGCCCGAGCGCACCCGGGCGGGACAGCAACTGGTCGAGCAGTTCGCCGAGTTCGCAGTGCCGCCGCTGGACGGCCTCCGCGCACAGCGCCCGGAACCGGCGCTGCCCGGTCTCCCTCGGCGCGAGGTCCGCCAGGGCCCGGGCGACCGTGGTGCTCCACAGTCCGTCGGCGCGCTCGAAGCCGCCCGGCATCGCCCCGGACGCCCGGTGGATCCGGACGAACTCCCGGTCCCCGACCCGTCGTTGGCCGGGGATCAGGATGTCGACCGCGTTCAGGTCGGACGGGTGGCCGGCGCTCGGCAGTCCGGCCTCGGCCAGGACCGCCAGGCCGGTCAGCAGCACCTCCCCGGTCCGTGGTTCGCGCCCCTTCGGCGTCGCGTACGCCAGGGCGGCCCGCAGCCGCTGATGGAACGTCAGTCTTCCGCTCTGCAGGCAGATCACCCGGGGCAGCACCTGCTGCCACGGCCCGCCCGGCCGCAGCCGGTGGGCGATGGTGCCGGAGGGCACCCCGAGCCGGCGCAGCTGCGCGCGGGTGGCGATGTGCTGCTGGTCGGCGCCGAGCAGGGCGACCGGATCGAGGGGATTCGCGCGGGTCATGCCCCGGTGCCTGCCCGCCGGAATCGGAGGTATGCGAAACATCCCCCGTCGGTGGGGCCGGCGGTCACGGGTGTTGACGCGACGGCGGCCGAGCCGCTGAGCTGGATGCCATATGACCATTCCATTCACGCACGCCGGCCCCGCGCTGGACGCGCTCCTCGGCCTCCGCACGGGCGACGCCCTCGGAGCCCAGTTCTTCGTCCCGGAGACCGCCCGGACCCACCTCGCCGCCCGCACCGAACCGCCCGGTTCCTGGCCCTGGACCGACGACACCGAGATGGCCTGCTCGGTCCACGCCGCGCACACCGAGCGCGGCGCGATCGACACCTTCGACCTCACCTACGCCTTCGCCCTGCGCCACGACTTCGACCGCGGCTACGGCCCGGCCGCCAACCGGCTGCTCCGGCTGATCCGCGAGGGCGGCGACGCCCGGCAGCTGGCCGCCGAACTCTTCGACGGCCAGGGCTCCTACGGCAACGGCGCCGCGATGCGGGTCGCCCCGCTGGGGGCGGCGTACGCCGAGGACCCGGCCGCCGTCGTCCGGCCCGCCGCCGACACCGCCCTGATCACCCACACCCATCCGCAGGCCGTGGACGGCGCGATCGCGGTCGCGGTGGCGGCCGCGTACGCGGTGCGGGCCCGCACCCGGCCGATGACACCGGAGCGCTTCCTGGAGTCGGTGGCCGGCCTCACCCCGAACGGGGCGGTCAGGGACGGCCTGGTGGAGGCCCGCGGACTGCTCGCCCGGCCGGACTTCCGGCTCGCCGCGCAGGTGCTCGGCAACGGCAGCCGGACGTCCGCGGCGGACACCGTCCCGTACGCGCTGTGGTGCGCCGCCCGGAACCTGGCCGACTACCGCGCCGCCGTGTGGGACGTGATCGCGGCCGGCGGCGACATGGACACCGTCGCGGCGATCACCGGCGGGGTGGTGGCCGCGCACACCGGCACCGGCGGCATCCCGCGGACCTGGCTGGCCGCCTGCGAGCCGCTGCCCGACTGGGCGTTCCCGGAGCCGGGCGGCGTCCGCGCGGCCGGCGAGCCGCACCTGACGCCGATCGGCCTGCCCCGCCCGCACCCCGTGCCCGACCTGCTCTGGTCGGACGCCGACTGGGAGCGGATCAGGCGCGGCCTGCGGGCCCGGGAGGCGGACGAGCGCTGGGCCTCCGTGGTCTCCGAGGGCGTGCTGCACCTGCACCGCGGCGTGGGTGGCGCGGAGGTCTACCGGGTCCGGGTGGCCCGGGTGCGGGGCGGCTGGCGGCCGGTGGAGGCCCTGGTCGAGGCGCACCCGGGACGCCACCGGGCCTGGGACGACCGCACCACCCTGCCGGCCGTCCTGGGGCGTGTCTGACCATTCGCGTCGGGCCAGGACCCGCGAGCCTCGGCCACGAGCCGTTCCGGGACGGCCTCAGGCGGTGATCATCAGCTGCCCGGCGCCGCTGCCGCCCTGTCTAAGGCACTCCTGGTTGATCGCCGGATCCGGGGCGCTCGGCGAGGTGGCGGCGGCGATCCGCAGCTCGATGATGTCCCGGACGGCCGGCCACTCGTCGTCGAGGATCGAGTAGAACGCGGTGGAGCGCACCACGCCGTCCAGCCCGCGCGAGTGCGCCCGGCGGACGCCCTCGGAGGTCGCACCGAGCCGTTCGATGGCGGCGCGCGAGCGCAGGTTGCGGGCGTCCGCGCGCAGCGAGATCCGCTGCACGCCCCAGGTCTCGAAGGCGTGGCGCAGCATCAGCAGCTTGGCCTCGGTGTTGATGCCGGTGCCCTGGGCACGCGGCGAGAGCCAGGTGTTGCCGATCTCGGCCGCGTCCGGGACGGCCGTGGCCGGATCGCCGAACGGGACCCCGGGCGCGGGCGGCCACACCATCGGGCCCTGCCAGTAGTCGAGTTCCAGGAACCGGGTGGAGCCGACCACCCGGCCGTCGGCGAGGTTCACCGTCGCGAACGGCAGTGACCGGCCCGCGGCCTGGTCGGCGAGCGCCCGCGCGACGTAGTCGCGGGCGGCCTCCCGGCCGTGCGGGACGGGGGTGAAGGCGTAGGTCGTACGGTCCTCGGCGCCGGCCTCGGCGATGGCCTCGGCATGGTGCGCGGCGAGTGGCTCCAGCCGCACGGTGCGGCCGGTGAGGATGACAGGTACGGGCACGGAACCTTGGTCCTTCATCGGTCGGAGGGTGCCTCCCGCGCCGGGGTACGGCTCGGGGTGCTCTGGGCTGGGTACGCCTGGGCCCGGGTCCGCCGGCCGGGTACCCGCGCACGCCGGAGGTCCGGTCGGACGGGGTGGGGGCGGCGGCCCGGAACGGGCGGCGCGGGGTGCCGGAACGGACACGGATCCTCGGACCGGTCCGGCGGGAAGAGCGACGGGACAGTGTGCGTCCGCGAGATGGCCGAGGAGGGTACGAGAGCGCGAAGGGAAGCAGGCGGCCAGGTGAAGGCAAGATGCGTCGTGGGTGGCTGGCCGAGCACCGGACCGGGACGTGGCCGACGGCGTTACGGACGACGTGGCGACGACGCGACGATGCGAGGCAGCGAGAGGACGATACCCGCCAGAAGGCGGTGCGTCACTTCGCGGCACGCGAATGGCCGCGCGGGCCGTTCGAGTGCCCTGCGGACCGACCCCTCGCAGGGCCCTGACCAGGGAGTCTTCGGCCGGGTGCGATCATGGTCCGGAGCGCTCGTCCGAGGCCGTCGGGCGAGCCCCCCGGGGAGCCGTCGGACGCGCCCCGCGGGGCGCGCGGACGGGAGGTCCGCAGGACGGGGGCCGGGCGCGGGAATTCCGGCGGCGCCCGGCGCGCTGGACAGGACGAGAAGCCGGTCGACCGGGACGAGCAGGGAACGGGGTTGGGTGCGCGGTGCGTGACTTCCAGGCGTTGTACGAGCTGGATCAGCAGGGCGTGGCCGCCGTTGCCGCGGCCAACGAGCAGTTGCGCGACACCGGTGCCGGCTTGGTGCTGCTCCAGCACTTCGAGGGCTTCATGGACGCCGGGGAGGCCGGCGGCCAGGTGGTGGCCCACCTGCTGGAGACGGGCGCGCCGCAGGTGGTGGCCCGCTTCGACCACGACCGTCTGGTGGACTACCGGGCCCGTCGCCCGGCGATGGTCTTCGACCACGACCACTGGACGTCCTACGACCCGCCGGAGATCCTGCTCCAGCTCGTCCACGACGCCGCCGGTGCGCCGTTCCTGCTGCTCACCGGCCCCGAGCCGGACGTCGAGTGGGAGCGCTTCGCGCGTGCCGTCCGCGAGCTGGTGGACCGCTTCGAGGTGCGGCTCTCCATCGACTTCCACGGCATCCCGATGGGCGTGCCGCACACCCGCCCGGTCGGCCTGACGCCGCACGGCAACCGGCTGGACCTCGCCCCGGGCTACCCGCAGTGGTTCGAGCAGGCGCAGGTCCCGGGCAGTGCCCAGGCGCTGGTGGAGTACCGCCTGGGCGAGGCCGGGCACGACGTCCTGGGCTTCGCCGTGCACGTCCCGCACTACGTGGCCCGCTCCGCCTACCCGGCGGCGGCCGTGCAGGTCCTGGAGGCGGTGCAGTCCGCCACCGGGCTGGTGCTGCCCGGCACCGGGCTGCGCGAGCGGGTCCCCGAGGTCTACGCCGACATCGAGGAGCAGCTGGCCCAGGGGGACGGCGAGTTGCGCTCGGCGATCCGCGGCATGGAGGGCCAGTACGACGCCGTGGCGGGCGCGGAGGGCCGGGAGAGCCTGCTGGCCGAGCCGGCGGACCTGCCCTCGGCGGACGAACTGGGGCGGCGCTTCGAGCAGTTCCTGGCCGAGCACGAGCGCGGCGCGGAGTAGCCGGGGCAGCCGGAGCGGGCGGGCGGAACCGGGCGGCCGGACGGGGTCCGAGGGGCGGATTCCGGCCGGATCCGGCTCGTCGCGCGGCGATCGGGCGCGGGTGGGAGTGATCGGCCGCGATCGTTCGTTGGCCCCTGGTGTGCCCGGGGGACGGGCCGCCGTAAGGAGCCGACCGTGACCCGTATCCCCGGGGGGAGACCATGCCGAGGACCGCACGCCCGACCATCGCCCTGACCGTCGGACTGGCCGCAGTACTGCTGGCCGGCTGCACCGACAACGCCGGTACCGACCAGCAGGGGAGCGCCGCCGCGGGCGCGACGCCCGCCCGCGCGCAGGCCGGCGGGAACCCGTCGCCGACCGCCGCCCCGCCGCCGACCGGCCCGTACGTCGCGCTCGGCGACTCGTACACGGCCGGGATGAAGCTCCCGCCGCAGGTCGGCGAGCCGGGCGCCTGCTACCGCTCCGGGGCCAACTACCCGTCCCTGGTGGCGAAGGAGCTCTCGCTCGCCGCCGGGCAGTTCAAGGACGTCAGCTGCAGCGGCGCCCGCACCGGGGACCTGACCGGTCCGCAGAAGGTCGCGGACGGCACCAACCCGGCCCAGCTGGACGCGCTGACCGCGGACACCCGGCTGGTCACCCTGGGGATCGGCGGCAACGACGCCGGCTTCATGGAGGTCGTGACCGAGTGCGCCAAGGCCAACCTGGTGGACATCGTCAAGGGCGTGATCACCGACAGTGCCGACCGGATCAGCGAGTCGCCCTGCCGGGACCACTACGCGGCCGGCAGCGGCACCGACGACGTCCAGCGCAAGGTGGAGGCGGCCGGCGACCGGATCGGCCAGGTGCTCCAGGACGTCAAGAAGCGCTCCCCGAAGGCCAGGGTGTACGTGATCGGGTACCCGGGGCTGCTCCCGGCCGACCCGGCGAGCTGCCTGCCGGTGCTCGGCAACGCCGTGGCCGCCTCCGACCTGGGCTTCCTGGTGGAGAAGCAGCAGCAGCTGAACGGCATGCTCAAGAAGCGCGCGGAGGCCGCCGGAGCGGTGTTCGTGGACCTCGCCGGGCCCTCGGCCGGGCACGACATGTGCGCGGGGGAGGACAAGCGCTGGGTGGAGCCGCCCCTGCCGGCCCAGGGGCTGGTGCCGATCCACCCCAACGCCAAGGGGCAGGAGGCGGTGTCCGGCGTGGTCCTGAAGGCGATCAGGGGCTGAGGCCGCCCGGGCCGGTGGAGGTTCGGGACGCAGGGACTCAGGGCGTAGGGGCGTAGACGCGGGGGCGCAGGGGGCGCGCGGGGCTGCGCCGTCCGGGTGGGGTCGACTCGCCGGGGCGGGCACCCGCGCGCCGCGCACCGTTCACGCCCCGGCCCGCGCTCCTTCGCGCGCGGCACACCCCGCGTGTCGGGGGCCCGGCGTACGGTGAAGGGCATATGGACGACACCACGCACCGCCTCGCCGCCCCGATCCCGTACGACCACGCTGCCGAGGCCCGCTGGGTCCCCGAACCCGACAAGCGCCCGGGCCGTACGGCCTTCCAGCGCGACCGTGCCCGGGTGCTGCACTCGGCCGCGCTGCGCCGGCTGGCCGGCACCACCCAGGTGGTCGCCCCGATGCGCAGCGACTTCCCGCGCACCCGGCTCACCCACTCCCTCGAATGCGCCCAGGTCGGGCGGGAGTTGGGGGCCGCCCTGGGCTGCGACCCGGACCTCGTGGAGACCGGTTGCCTGGCCCACGACATCGGCCACCCGCCGTTCGGCCACACCGGCGAGGAGGCCCTCGACCAGGCCGCCGAGGCCTGCGGCGGCTTCGAGGGCAACGCCCAGTCGCTGCGCATCCTGACCCGGCTCGAACCCAAGCGCTTCGCGCCCCAGGAGGAGCAGCCCGCCACCCGGCTCGCCCCCTGGCCGGGCCGCAGCGTCGGCCTCAACCTGAGCCGGGCCGCCCTCGACGCCGCCACCAAGTACCCGTGGACCAAGGGCGCCCACCCCACCGACCCGGCCTCGCCCAAGTACGGCGTCTACGCCGACGACCTGCCGGTCTTCCGCTGGCTGCGGGCCGGCTCCCCGACCGGGCGCAAGTGCTTCGAGGCCACCGTGATGGACTGGTCCGACGACGTGGCCTACTCCACCCACGACGTCGAGGACGGCCTCCAGGCCGGCCACATCGACCCGGCCGCCCTGCGCGCCCCCGGTGAGCGCGCCGAGCTCTTCAAGGTCGCCGAGCGCTACGCCCGGGACGCCGAGCCCCAGGAGCTGTCCGACGCCCTGGACCGGCTGCTCGCCCAGGAGTGGTGGCCTCACTCCTACGACGGCACCGCCCGCGCCCGGGGCGGGCTCAAGGACCTCACCAGCCAGCTGATCGGCCGCTTCTGCCTGGCCGCCGAGCAGGCCACCCGCGCCCGCTACGGCCCCGGCCGGCTCACCCGCTACACCGCCGAGCTGGTGGTGCCGAGGGACGTCCGGCTGGAGTGCGCGGTGCTCAAGGCGGTCGCCGTCCGCTACGTCATGCAGCGCGACGAGCAGGCCCAGCTGCGGGCCCGCCAGCGGATCGTGATCGCCGAGCTGGCGTACGTCCTCACCCAGCGCGCCCCCGAGGGGCTGGACCCGGTGTTCGCCGCCATGTACCGCGAGGCCGAGGACGACCGCGCCGCCCTGCGCACGGTCATCGACCAGATCGCCACCCTCACGGACGCCTCGGCCCTGGCCCTGCACGCCAAGCTGGTCGGCGCCGCCTGGGCGTAGCCGCCCGGAGGCGGCCGCCACGGATCGAATGCCCGGCCGTCCCAGTAGACTTCCGGGGTGGCCGGGCGGATCAGGGACGAAGACGTGCAGGCGGTGCGCAGCGCACTGCCGATCGACGCGGTGGTCGGCGACTACGTACAGCTGACCAACGGTGGCGGTGGCGAGTACAAGGGCGTCTGCCCCTTCCACGACGAGAAGTCCGCCTCCTTCTACGTGAACCCCGCCAAGGGCGTCTTCCACTGCTTCGGCTGCCAGGAGAACGGCGACACCATCGCCTTCCTGATGAAGATCGAGCACTTCACCTTCGCCGAGGCCGTCGAGCGGATGGCCGCCCAGGCCGGCATCACCCTGCGCTACGAGGAGGGCGGCTACAGCCCCCGCCACCAGCAGGGCGAGCGCACCCGGCTGGTCGAGGCGCACAAGGTGGCCGCCGCCTACTACCGGGAGCAGCTGGCCTCGCCGGAGGCGGAGATCGGCCGCCGCTTCCTGGCCGAGCGCGGCTTCGACGAGGAGGCCGCCACGGTCTTCGGCGTCGGCTACGCCCCCGTGGGGTGGGAGCACCTGGTCCGCTACCTGCGCGGCAAGGGCTTCACGGACAAGGAGATCCTGCTGGGCGGCCTCGCCTCGCAGGGCCAGCGCGGCGGCCTGATCGACCGCTTCCGGGGCCGGCTGGTCTGGCCGATCCGGGACATCGCCGGCGAGGTGGTCGGCTTCGGCGCCCGCCGCCTGCGCGAGGACGACAACGGTCCGAAGTACCTCAACACGCCCGAGACCCCGATCTACAAGAAGTCCCACGTGCTGTACGGCATCGACCTGGCGAAGAAGGAGATCGCCAAGTCGGGCCGCGCGGTGGTGGTCGAGGGCTACACCGACGTGATGGCCTGCCACCTGGCCGGGGTCACCTCGGCGGTGGCCACCTGCGGCACCGCCTTCGCCGAGGACCACATCAAGATCATCCGCCGGCTGCTGATGGACACCTCGCAGTACCGGGGCGAGACCGTCTTCACCTTCGACGGCGACGCGGCCGGCCAGAAGGCCGCCCTGCGCGCCTTCGAGGACGACCAGAAGTTCGCCGCCAAGACCTCCATCGCGGTCAGCCCGGGCGGCATGGACCCGTGCGAGCTGCGCCTGGCCCAGGGCGACGAGGCGGTCAAGCACCTGATCGACAACCCGGTCCCGCTCTTCGAGTTCGCGCTGAACTCGGTGGTGGCCCGGCACCGGGTGGACACCCCGGAGGGGCGTTCGGCGGCACTGGAGGAGTCGGCCCCGATCGTCGCCAAGATCAAGGACCGCTCGATCCAGCACGAGTACGCCGTCCGCCTGGCCGGCATGCTCGGCATCCTGGACGAGCAGTTCGTCGTCCGCCGGATCTCCCAGCTGGCCCGCTGGGACCGCGAGCGCCAGCAGAACCCGCGCGGCGCGGCCGCCCAGCGCCGCCCGGAGCAGGCCCAGCCGCAGCGCCCGGCGCAGCCCGCCTTCCGGCTCAACCCGCGCGACCCGGCCCAGTTTGTCGAGCGCGAGCTGCTCAAGCTGGCGCTCCAGCACCCGGACCTGGTCAGTCCGGCCTTCGACCACTACGGCGAGGACGAGTTCCCGACCCCGCCGTACACCGCCGTCCGGCAGGCCATCGCCAAGGCCGGCGGCGCCGCGCACGGGGCCGGCCTGCCCGACTTCACCAGCGCGGTGCGCGAGGCGTCCCCGGACGACCGGGTGCGCTCGCTGGTCACCGAGCTGACCGTCGAGCCGGTGCGCTCGCGCCGCAAGGTGGACGCGATCTACGCGGGGGAGTTCCTGGTCAAGCTGCGCATGCTGGCGGTGGACCGGCGGATCACCGAGGTCCGCGGCTACCTCCAGCGGCTCGGCCCCCGGGCCGAGGCCGAACAGCTTCACGCGGTGCAGACCGAGCTGTGGCAGCTCCAGCAGTACGGGCAGGAGCTGCGCAGCCGGGGTGCGGCCGCTCTCTAGCGTTCGCTCCACAGAAAGTCGGCGCACGAGTCTCGGCCACGGAGCGTGGCGTACCGCACACTGGAGGACGTCCCACCTCCGTACAGCGCGGGTCCGCCAGAGTCGCGCCCGCCCCGAGGGGATGCCCGTGGAGCAAGGCCTCGTCGCAGCGACCACCACCAGTACGGGAACGACGCCCGCCGGACCGGCCGGACCGGCCGGACCGGCCGGTCCGCAGGAGACCGGGGAGCAGGAGACCCATCACGGCCGGGCCCGGGCCGCGCCCCCGGACGGTGCCCGGATCCCCGCCCAGGGCCTGCCGGAGGGCCACCCGGACAGCCCGGTCCCCGAGGCCGTCCCCGAGGCCGTCCCCGAGGCCGAGTTCGGGGCCGGGTCCGGGTCCGAGCCCTCGCCCCTGGCGCGGGCCGGGGCCGAGGACCGGCGGGAGCGCCGGGGGCCCGTCGAGGACACCGGCCCGGCCGCCGACCTGCTGCGCCAGTACCTGCGCGAGATCGGCCGGATCCGCCTGCTCACCGCCGCGGAGGAGGTCGAGCTGGCCCGCCGGGTGGAGGCCGGCATCTTCGCCGAGGAGCGGCTGAACGGCGATCCGCCGCCGCCCGACCCGCTGGCCGGCGAGCTGGACTCCCTGGTGGTGCGGGGCCGGATCGCCAAGCGGCGGCTGATCGAGGCGAACCTGCGGCTGGTGGTCTCCGTCGCCAAGCGCTACGTCGGCCGCGGACTGACCCTGCTGGACCTGGTCCAGGAGGGCAACCTGGGACTGATCCGGGCGGTGGAGAAGTTCGACTACACCCGCGGCTTCAAGTTCTCCACGTACGCGACCTGGTGGATCCGGCAGGCGATGAGCCGGGCGCTGGCCGACCAGGCCCGGACGATCCGGGTGCCGGTGCACGTGGTCGAGCTGATCAACCGGGTGGTCCGGGCCAAGCGCGGCCTGCTCCAGGAGCGCGGCCTGGAACCGACGGCGGCCGAGATCGCCGCCGCCCTGGAGCTGACCGAGGAGCGGGTGCGCGAGCTGCTGCGGCTGGCCCAGGAGCCGATCTCGCTGCACACGCCGGTCGGCGAGGAGGAGGACGTCGCGCTCGGGGACCTGATCGAGGACGCCGACGCCGCCTCGCCCGCCGAGTCCGCGACCTTCCTGCTGCTGCGCCAGCACCTGGAGGCGGTCCTGGCCACCCTGGGGGAGCGGGAGCGCCAGGTGGTCCAGCTCCGCTACGGGCTGGACGACGGCCGCCCGCGCACGCTGGAGGAGATCGGCGCGGTGTTCGGTGTGACCCGGGAGCGGATCCGCCAGATCGAGTCGAAGACCCTGGTCAAGCTCCGCGACCACGCCGGCGCGGAGCAGCTGCGCGGCTACCTCGACTAGCGGCCGGTCGTGGTCAGGACGGACCGGCCGACTCGGTCGGAGCGGCGGCCGGTGCTGCCGGCCCGGTCGGTGCCGTCGGTGCCGGCGGGTCGACGGGTGCCGGCGGGTCGACGGGTGCCGACGGGTCGGCCGGTGTGGCCGGGGCCGGAGTCGTGGGCGCTCCCGCGCCGGTGCCCGGCGGGGGAGAGGCGGGACCGATCGGGATCGGGGTGGAGGCCACCACCATGGCCAGGTCGGAGACCACCCCGGTGCAGTCGTGGCCGGCCGGCTGGTAGCCGCAGACCTGGAAGGTGACGGTCGGGTCCGCCGCGTTCAGCATCGCCGAGTAGTTGTCGTAGCCCCAGTGGATGAGCGCCGTCTCGGCGTCGCCGGCGCTGTCGCTGATCGTCGCGTAGTCCTTCGGCTCGCCCTCGGTGATGGCCGCCCAGGCCGCCCGGCAGGTCTGGCTGTACCGGAGGTAGACGACCACCTTGCCGATCACCTGGGTCTGCAGGGTCCGGGCGTCCTTGCCGCAGCCGGTGGTCTTCGGGTCCTTGTGCGCGCAGCCGACGGCCTGACAGGCCGGGGCGCCCGGGGCGGGCTTGGCGCTGGGGGAGGTGCCGGCGTCGGCCGTCGCGGCGGGCCGGTCGGCCGCCGAGGCCTGCCCGTCGTGCCGGCTGATCCGCAGGCCCACCAGCACCAGCAGCAGCGCCAGCACGGCCGCGCCGGAGAGCAGCGCCGCCGGACGCCGCCACCAGACGAGGGGGGCGGGCCCGGACTCCTGCCCGGTCACCGGCGCCTCGCCGGCGGCCGGTTCAGGGGCGGTGGTCTCCTCGGGGGCGGGGCTTTCGGCCGCGGGCTCCTCGGGGCCCGGGGGTTCGTCAGCGACGGCCGGCCGCTGCGGGCCCCGGCCGTCGCGCTCCTCGGCGACCGCCGCGCCCGCGCCCGCGTTCGCGCCCGCGCCGGAGCCCGCGTCCGGGCCGGAGCCCGCGTCCGGGCCCGTGACCGGCGCCGCGGCCTCCGGCCCCGCCACCGCCCGCCGCCACAGCGCCCGCAGCGCGGCCGCGTCGCAGTCGACCGTCCCGACCAGCGCGTCCAGCGCCTGCTCGGTGACGACCCGTTTGCCGTTGAGCCAGCGCTCCCAGGAGGCGCGGCTGTAGTGGGTCCGGGCGGCCAGTTCGGACAGTGACAGTCCGGCGGTGTCCTTGATGGCCCGGAGCTCCTCCGCCAGGCGTCTGGCGGGCTCGGACAGCTCCTCGGGCAGCTGCTTCCAGGCGGAACCCAACGCGGGCGCTCCAAACTCGAGAAACGGGGACGGGGAACGGGTGAGCGGCAGGTCCCGGCCCGGGCCGTTCGGCGTCTCCGCTTCTCCAACCTGATCGGCCTGGCGTCCCAAACCCCAGGTCATGGCGCTGAGACGGACGGAAGTGTCTCACAACCCCCGGAGACGCTCGAACATTCACGTGGTCATCGTGCAGAGTTCTCTGGCCGGTGCGGTTCACCCGTCGGTGGAACCGTTCGGACGCCGATCGATCACCCGTCGGTCCGCACCCGTTCCCGGCCCCCACCGGACCGGGGCAGCCTCGCGGGGGGAGGCTGCCCCGGCCCGCCGGGATGCTCCGGCGGGGAGGGCGCTTCGCTGCGCCCTCCCCGCCGTGACGTTCTCCCGGGTGTGCGGAGGGTCAGTGGTGGAAGCCCGAGCGGGGCGGCACCCCGAGCTGCTGGAGCGGGACGGGCTGGCGCCGCAGTTCCGGCAGCAGCCGGTCGAGGTCGGCCAGCAGCAGGTCGGCGAGGTCCCGCGAGAAGCCGTTGCGGCAGACCACCCGGAGCACCGACAGGTCCTCCCGGTTGGCCGGGAAGGCGTACGCGGGCACCTGCCAGCCGCGTTCGCGCAGCCGCCGCGAGACGTCGAACACGTCGAACGGGACGTCCCCTTCGGTGGTGAAGGCGAACACCGGCAGCTGGTCGCCCCGGGTCAGCAGCCGGAAGCCGTCCAGCTTCCCGATCCGCCCGGAGAGGTAGGTGGCGACCTCGCGGCAGGCGCCCTGGACGGCCCGGAAGCCCTCCCGGCCGAGCCGCAGGAAGATGTAGTACTGGGCGACCACCTCGGCGCCGGGCCGGGAGAAGTTGAGGGCGAAGGTCGGCATCTCGCCGCCCAGGTAGTTGACCCGGAAGACCAGTTCCTCCGGCAGTGCCTCCTTGTCGCGCCAGAGCGCCCAGCCCACCCCGGGGTACACCAGGCCGTACTTGTGGCCGGAGGTGTTGATCGAGGCGACCCGGGGCAGCCGGAAGTCCCAGGACAGGTCCGGGTCGAGGAAGGGCGCCACCATGCCGCCGGAGGCGCCGTCCACGTGCACCGGGACGTCGGCGCCGGTGCGCTCCTGGAGGGCGTCCAGGGCCGCGCAGATCTCCGCGACCGGCTCGTACGAGCCGTCGAAGGTGGAGCCGAGCACGGCGACCACACCGATGGTGTTCTCGTCGCACAGCGCGACCGCCCGCTCGGCGTCCAGGTGGAAGCGGTCGCCCTCCATCGGCGCGGTGCGGGTCTCGACCTCCCAGAAGTTGCAGAACTTCTCCCAGCAGACCTGCACGTTGACGCCCATCACCAGGTTGGGCCGGGCCCCGGCGGCGTAGCGGTCGGGGTTGCGCCGCATCCAGCGGCGCTTGAGCGCCATGCCGGCCAGCATGCAGGCCTCGCTGGAGCCGGTGGTGGAGCAGCCGACGGCGGTGTCCGGGTCGGGGGCGTGCCAGAGGTCGGCGAGGATCGCCACGCAGCGCCGCTCCAGTTCGGCGGTCTGCGGGTACTCGTCCTTGTCGATCATGTTCTTGTCGAGGCACTCGGTCATCAGCCGGGTGGCCTGGGCGTCCATCGAGGTGGTGACGAAGGTCGCCAGGTTGAGCTTCGCGTTGCCGTCCAGCATCAGCTCGTCGTGGATCAGCTGGTAGGTGGTCTCGGCCGCGACCGGGCCCTCGCCGAGCCGGTGCAGCGGCGGGGCCAGTTTCATCGCGCCCAACGGGTCGGCGACGGTCGGGTACGGGCCGATGCTCAGCCGGCGGTCGCCGCCGGCTCCCTTGTGCAGCGCCATGGCGTCCTGCCGCCTTCCGCGTCGGTGGCCGTGTCCCGTTCCACGCTGCCACCGCGCGCCGGGTGCCGCATCCGCACGGCCGTCACCGCCCCCGGGCCGGGGTCAGGCCGCCGCCTCCGGGTGCATCTGGTCGCGGGCGGCCCGGTACTGCTGACGCACCGCCGAGCCGATCGCCAGGTCCTGCTCCCCGTCGGGCTCGACGGTCTCGGCGTCCGGCAGCTCCCACTCCGGCGGCTCCGGGGTGCCCGCCAGCGCCCACGCGGCCTGCCGGGCGGCCCCGCGGGCGGCGTGGGCGCCCGGTGGCGGCACCACGACCGGGACGCCGAACAGCATCGGGGCGACGTGCCGGACGGCGGGCAGCCGCCCGGCCGTGCCGAGCAGGAACACCCGCTTCACCGCGACGCCCCGGGCGCGCAGCACGTCGAGGGCGTCGGCGATGTTGCACAGCATGCCCTCGACGGCGGCCCGGGCCAGGTGCTGAGGGGTCATCGCCTCGGCCCGCAGCCCGGTCAGGGTGCCGGCCGCGTGCGGCAGCGCGGGGGTGCGTTCGCCGTCCAGGTAGGGCAGCAGCACCAGGCCGTAGGCGCCGGGGGAGGAGTGCAGGGCGAGGTCGCTCAGGCCCTCCAGGTCCCGGCCGAGCAGGGCGGCGGTGGAGCGCAGCACCTCGGCGGCGTTGAGGGTGGCGACCATCGGCAGGTGCCGGCCGCTGGCGTCGGCGAAGGAGGAGACCAGGCCGGAGGCGTCCACCACGGCCTCCTCGTGCACCGCGAAGATCGTTCCGGCGCTGCCGAGGGAGACCACCGCGTCGCCCGGGCCGAGGCCCAGGCCCAGCGCGGCGGCCATGTTGTCCCCGGTTCCGGCCGAGATCAGCAGGCCCTCGGGGGTGTGCCCGGCGGGCTCGGCCGGGGGCAGGACGTCGGGCAGCCTGAGCTCGTGGCCGAGCGCCAGCTCGACCAGGTCCTGCCGGTACTCGCCGGTGATCGGCGACCAGTAGCCGGTGCCGGAGGCGTCGCCGCGGTCGGTGGTGCGGCGCTTGGGGTGGCCGAGCAGCTGCCAGACCAGCCAGTCGTGCGGCAGCAGCACCTCGGCGATCCGACGGGCGTTGGCCGGCTCGAACTCGGCCAGCCAGCGCAGCTTGGCGATGGTGTACGTGGGGGCGGGCACGGCGCCGATCGCGGCGGTCCAGGCGGCCGGGCCGCCGAAGGCGTCCAGCAGCTTGGCGGCGGCCCCGCTGGAGCGCGGGTCGTTCCACAGGAGCGCCGGGCGTACCTGTACCCCGCCCGCGTCCAGGCCGATCATCCCGTGCTGCTGGGCGCTGACGCCGATCGCCCGGACGCCCTCCAGCAGGCCGCCGGTCGCGGCGTCGCCGAGCGAGTGCAGCCAGACCTGGGGGTCGGCCTCGCCCGGGCGCAGGTCCTGGTCCTCGGGGACGGGGTGGGGCGCCTTGCCGGAGCGCAGGACGGCGCCGGTGTCGGCGTCGCACGCGACGATCCGGGTGCGGTTGGTCGAGCTGTCTATCCCCGCGACGATGGCCATGCCGAGATCATGCCTCAGCCCGGCCCGGGACGCGTCCGGGCCGGGTGGGACGTTGCGGGTTCGCGACCGCGCGTTGGGGTTCGCTTGGGTCCGGCGTCACCGTCCCGTCACCGACGGGGGGTAGCCGCCGGGCCGTGTGCCGCGCCACACACGGCCCGGGCCAGTGGCGCACGGGGGTCACCGGCGGGCCGGCCGCCGCCCGTCACGGGCGGAAGGTGCCCCAGCCGTCGTCCTCCGCCCGGGAGCGGTTGAAGTACGGCACCCGGTCGGTGACGGCGTTCGGCAGCCGGTCGCCGACCCGGTCCGCGACCGCGCCGGCCGCCCTCCCGGCCACCGCCCCGGCCTGCTGCCGGGCCCGGTCGGTCGCGCCCTGGACCGTGGGGTTCCGGGCGACCTGCCGGGTGACCCTGGCGATCTGTTCGTAGCGCCGGCGCCCGGCTCGCGAGCCGAGGACGTAGCCGGCCGCGAAACCCGCGGCCAACGACAGCTTCCACATGGTCGGATCCACCCTCTCCTGGCGGCTTCTGCCGCATTGCCCTACCCGTCCGTCGGGACGGCGAACCGTCCGCGCCCCAGCATCCCCGGCCCCGTCGCCGGGCGCGCGCGGGGCACGCCGGGCGGCAACCCGGGGGCAAGCCGGGAAAGCGATTGGCGGACCACCCCCCCGAGTGCGCTAATGTATGTCCCGCAGCGAGCGCCGAGGAGCCCGGGAGACCGGGGGCCGAGGCGGGAGCCGATCCCCCATAGCTCAATTGGCAGAGCAGCCGACTGTTAATCGGCAGGTTATTGGTTCGAGTCCAATTGGGGGAGCTCGGGAGAAGGTCCTTCGGGTCCTGCTTCCCGTCCGTGGTATGGAAGTCGAGTACCGCGATCCCGCATAGCTCAATTGGCAGAGCAGCCGACTGTTAATCGGCAGGTTATTGGTTCGAGTCCAATTGCGGGAGCTGCACCGGGTCCGCCCGGTGACTGCTCAGAGCGAAGGCCCCTCGGTCGACCGGGGGGCCTTCGTGTTGTCGTCGTCCGGTCCCGCGGCGTGACGTACGCGACACCGCCCGGCTTCCCCCGGATCCGCCCGTGCGTCCGGTTCCGGTCCCGCGGTCGCCTTCCGGGTCAGGCGGTCGCCTTCCGGTAGAGGTCGGCGACCCGCTGGTCGAAGGTGACGCTGTACGAGGTGCCGGGGGTTTCCCCGCCCTCCTGGTAGCCGCCGATCACGCCGATCACCGTGCCGTTCGCGGCGACCCACGGGCTGCCGCTGGTGCCGTCGGTGTAGCCGCCGCAGTCGAAGCGCTCCTGGGTGGCGCTCTGCGAGCTAGTCCGGACGGCACAGGTGATCGGCTCGTCGCTCTCGTTCGGGTAGCCGGTGACGGCGACGGACAGGCCGAAGCCCTGGCCGGTGCCGATCGGATTGCCGCCGACCGCGTCCTCGACCTGCCGGCCGTCGACCGTGCCCACCGTGACGAAGGCCACGTCGTACTCGGGGTCGTCGCCGGCCGCCCAGCGCGGGTCGACGGTGATCGCCTGTACCGGCCAAGTCCCGTACGGCGTGGACCCGTTGCGGTAGCCGGGGGTGAACACCAGACCGTCCAGCAGGCCGATCCGGCGGGTCTGCACGCAGTGCGCCGCGGTGACCAGCAGATTGCGCCGGGGGCTCTGCACCACGCTCGCGGTGCAGGCGCGCGGGCCCTGGGCGGTGCGGATGGAGAGGGTGCCGATCCGGTCCCGGGCGGGGCTCTGCTGCGCGACCTCGGCGGTCGGCGCCCCGTCCTGCCCGCCGCACGCGGTGCCGGCGGCCAGCAGCAGGGCGGCCAGCGCGGCCGTTCGTGCCGTGCGCGGGGGCCGCGGCGGGCGGGAGGCCATCGGGGCTCCGTCTCGTTCCTCGGGGCGGGCACCGGGGCCGTGCGTTCCGCCGTTCGTGAGGAAGATCTACCAGGCCGTGCCCGGCGGCGCCACCGCCGCGTGTCGGGTCCGCCGCGGGTCAGCCGGTGGCGCGGTCGTACAGGGCCTGGACGCGGTCGCCGAAGTAACTGCTGTACGAGGTGTCCGGGCTGTTGCCGCCCTCCTGGTAGCCGCCGATCACGCCGACCACGGTGCCGGTCCTGGTGGCCGGGTCGAAGTCGGTGACCCACGGGCTGCCGCTGGTGCCGCCGGTGTAGTCGGGGCAGTCGATCCGCAGCTGGGTGGGGCTCTGCCGGTCGGTGGTGTTGGAGCAGGTGATCGGGACGCCGCTGCTGCTCGGGTAGCCGGTGATCTTCACCGGGAGCCGGTAGCCGCGGTTGACGCCCAGTCGGTTGGCGCCGAGCACCTGCTGGACCTGCCGGCCGTCCTGCGCCTGGACGACCGCGAAGGCGACGTCCATGTCCGGGTCGGCGTGGTCGTTCCAGTCGTCGTCCACGGTGACGGCCAGCAGCGGCCAGACGCCGCTGGGGGTGTCGCCGTCGCGGTAGCCGGGGACGAAGACCAGATCGCCGCGCCGCCCGAGCCGCGGGTCCCAGACGCAGTGGGCGGCGGTGACGACGAGGTTGAGCCCGGCACTGTCGACCACACTGGCGGTGCAGAAGTGGTCGCCGTCGGCGTTGCGGGTGAACACCGCGCCGACCAGGCCGTTGAGCACGGTGGGCTTGGCGGTGCGGGTGACCCCGGTGTGCCGGCCGGCCGCTCCCCTGAGCCGCTGCCGGTTCCAGCCGTGGCTGTCGACGGAGGCGGAGGAGGCGGTGGGAGGTGCCGAGGTGACGGTGGGGGTGCCCCCGCCCGGGCCCGCCGCGGTGGTGCAGCCGGCCGCGGCCAGCACCAGCGCGAGCGTCGCGGCCGCCGCCCCCGTCCCACGAGTCGTCATCCGCCCAGGCTGCACCGAACGGGTGCCCCGCCGCCACCCGGGCTGCGCCGCCCGGGAGGCGCGTACCGTCGCGCACCCAGCTGCGCCCCCGGCGCGCACCACGGGTGATCGACCGGCTATGCTGCCCGGGACGGCCTCGCTGGGGCCGTCTGCTGCTGCCGTGCCGACGACCGGCGCGTGCGGCGAACCGGGGCGGTAGCTCAGCCGGTTAGAGCAGGGGACTCATAATCCCTTGGTCGTGGGTTCGAGTCCCACCCGCCCCACCTTCTCGATGTGCGACGAGTGTCGTACGACCCTTCGCGGGCGGGCCGCCGAGCCGGCGCCCGCCGCCTTCCCACCGCCTGCGACGTCGCAGAGTCTAGGCCGCGGCCGCCCCCTTCCCCGTGTGGCGCGCCGGAATTCACCCACCCGTGGGCATCGGCCCGGGCCGTCCCCGACGGTCGTGCGCCGCCGCTCGGCGGCCGTTCCTTCCCCGTTCCCGTCGCCGCTGGGCGGCCGTCCGTTCCCCTGTTCCGGTCGCCGGCCCCTGGCGCGGTGCGGCAAAAAAGTGATATCACTTTGACATCGGATGCGGATGCTCGCAGAAGGAGTCGCTCCCATGACCACACCGCCTTTCGCCGTCGAGGACGGCCCCGCGCTGGACCTCCCGGTCCCCAGGATCACCGAACGGGTCATCACCGGGGCGGCCGGCCTGCCGGTGCTCGGCGGCGCACTGTTCGGCCTGCTCGCCGGGGTCGGCTCGGTCATCGCCGGCGCGGCCCAACTGTCCTCGAAGACCAGCGGGTTGGGCATCGCCCTGGTGATCGTCGGGCCGCTGCTGCTGCTCGGCTCGCTGCTGACGACGTTCGGGCTGACGGTGGTCTCGCCCGGTCAGGCCCGGGTGGTCCAGCTGCTCGGGCGCTACCGGGGCACCATCCGCGCCGAGGGCCTGACCTGGCTGAACCCGTTCACCAACCGCCGGCACATATCGCTGCGGATCCGCAACCACGAGACCGAGACCACCAAGGTCAACGACGCGGACGGCAACCCGATCGAGATCGCCGCCGTGGTGGTCTGGCAGGTCGAGGACACCGCGATGGCGCTCTTCGAGGTGGACGACTACGCCGACTTCGTCGCCATCCAGACCGAGACGGCCGTGCGGCACATCGCCACCAGCTACCCGTACGACGCCCACCACGAGGGCCAGTTGTCGCTGCGCGACGGTGCGGACGAGATCGCCCGCAAGCTCTCCGCCGAGATCTCCGCCCGGGTCGCCGCGGCCGGGGTGCGGGTCGTCGAGTCCCGGATCACCAGGCTCGCGTACGCTCCGGAGGTCGCCCAGGTGATGCTCCAGCGTCAGCAGGCCGGGGCCGTGGTGGCGGCGCGCAGGCTGATCGTCGAGGGCGCCGTCGGTATGGTCGAGGAGGCGCTGGAACGGCTCGCCGAACGCGATGTCGTGGAGCTGGACGAGGAGCGCAAGGCCGCCATGGTGAGCAACCTCCTGGTGGTGCTCTGCGGCGACCGCGGCACCCAGCCCGTCGTGAACACGGGCTCCCTCTACCAGTAAGGCGAGGCCTTGGCGACGGAACGGAAGAAGCTCCTGTTGCGACTGGACCCTTCAGTTCACGACGCGCTCGCCCGATGGGCCGCGGACGACCTGCGCAGCACCAACGCGCAGATCGAGTTCCTGCTCCGCCGCGCCCTCACCGACGCGGGGCGGATGCCCGGCGGCGCGGCCCGGCTTCCCCGGCGCGGACGCCCGCCCAAGGAGGACCCGGAGAGCGGCGGTCCCGGCGGGGACTGACCGCGGCGGCCCGGGCCACCCACAGATCCTCCAGATCCCGGGAGAACGAGATGGACCTGCCTGCCAACCTGCCCGAGAAGCTGTACCTGCTCGCCCACGACCCGCGGCGCGGGCGGACCACCCAGCACTCCTCGCTCAACCTGCTGCTGCAGGCGGCGGCGCTGACCGAGCTGTTGCGCCGGGGCCTGCTGTACGAGGAGGGCCGCAAGGCCGTCGCCCGGGTCCGCGGCGGCGCCGCCGAGGACGGCCTCGACCCGTACAGTGCCGACCTGTTGGGCCGGATCAGGGCCTCCCGGCCGCACAGCTGGAGCTCGTGGGTCGGCCGTGCCAGGAGCACCGGGCGCGACCAGCCGATCCGCCGGGTCCGGGACGGCCTGGCGGAATCCGGCCGGATCACCCTCCGGCCGCACCGGGTGGCCGGCCTGTTCCCGGTGACCCTGGTCACCGTGCACGACCCCGGGGTCCGCAAGGCGCTGGAGGCCCGCGTCACCGGGGCTCTGACGGGCCCGTTCAGCCGGGTCGACCCGGCCGACGCGGCGCTGACCGCCCTGGTGGCGGCGGGGAAGCTCCGTACGGTGCTCGGCTCCAGGGAGCGCCGGGAGCACCGCGGCCGGATCGCGAAGCTGGCCCCGGCGGCCGGCCCGGTCCCGCGCGCGCTCGGTACCGCCCTGGCCTGGCGGACGGCGGGCCACGCGGCGGAGAGCGCGGCCCTGGGCTGACGGACCGTCCACGGGGGTGACGGTCCGTCCGCGGGGCCACGGAGCCCGGCCGCCCGTCCGGCGGCCGGGCTCCCGGCCGTCCGGGCCCGTAAGCTGGCCGGATGCTCGAACCCGCCCTGCTGCCGACCCCGCTGGTGGACTGCGCCGACGAGGCCTTCGCCCGGGCCGGGGTGGAGCTGCGGCTGAAGCGGGACGACCTGCTGCACCCGACCGTCCCCGGCAACAAGTGGCGCAAGCTGGCGCCCAACCTGGCCGCCGCCGTGGAGCAGGGCCACACCCGGCTGCTGACCTTCGGCGGCGCCTACTCGACCCACCTGCGGGCCGTCGCGGCCGCCGCCGGGGCGCTCGGGCTGGAGAGCGTCGGGCTGGTGCGCGGCGAGGAACTGGCCGACCGGCCGCGCAACTGGTCCCTGCGGGCCGCCGAGGCGGCCGGGATGCGGCTGGAGTTCCTGACCCGGGCCGAGTACCGGGAGGCCACCGGCCGGGCCGAGGGGGAGCACGGCACGGACGCGCCGCTCCGTCGCTGGGGCCGCTGCCTGGTGCTCCCGGAGGGCGGCTCCAACGCCCTGGCCGCCGTCGGCGCGGCCGCGATCCCGGCCGAACTGCCCGGTCTCGGCGAGCGCGACGTGGTCTGCTGCCCGGTCGGCACCGGCGGCACCCTGGCCGGTATCGCGGCCGGTCTGCCGGCGGGCGCGCGGGCGCTCGGGGTGGCCGTGCTGCGCGGCGGCGAGGGCTACCTGGAGGCGGAGGTCGCCCGGCTGCACCGGGCCGCCTACGGGCGCGGGTTCGGCAACTGGCGGATCGACCACGGGCACCACGGCGGCGGCTACGGCAGGGTCCCGGCCGAGCTGGCCGACTTCGCCGAGCGCTTCGAGCGCCGCCACGGGATCGCGCTGGAGCGCCGTTACGTCGCCAAGCTGCTCGCCGCGCTGGCGGACCTGGCGGGGGCGGGCGCCTTCCCCCGCGGCACCCGTCTCACCGCCGTCGTCACCGGGCTGCCGGACCCGCAGTAGCGGCCGGTCGGCTCGCGGCCCACGGTCGGCAGTCGGTCGGTCAGCCGAAGGTCAGGTTGGCGCACGGGTCGGTGTCGGCGTTGCGGGTGTTCTCCGCTATGCCGGTGGGGATGCCACCCGGGACGCCGCTCGGGACTCCGCTCGGGGCGGTGCCCGGGACGCCGCTCGGGGTGGTGCCCGGGACGGTGCCGGGGGTGGCTCCCGCCGCGGCACCGGCCGGGGCACCGGGCTCCGGGCTCGGGGCGGTCACCGGGTCGATCCGGGGGCCGGCCGCGCGGAAGTCGGGGCCGAGGGTGACGGTGATCGCCTCCGAGCCGGGCTCCTCGACCGCCCTGGCGCCGGGGAAGAGCGCCACGACCTGGTCGGCGGTGGCCTTCAGCGCGGGGTCGTAGGAGATCTGGGTGGCCTGCTGGCCGGGGGTGTTCTGGCCGAGCGCGACGTTCCGGAAGCCGCGCGCCTTGAGCGTCTCGGCGCCGGAGCCGGCCAGGCCGGGCGTGCCGACCCCGTTGACCACGGTGATCGGCGCCGCGCTCTGCTCCGGGGTGAGCGGAGTGAGCGGGGTGCCGGGGGCGGTGCCCGGGTCGGTGCTGGGGGAGGAGGTCACCTGGCCCGTCCCGGAGGTGCTCTGCCCGTCCAGGGTGCGGTCCTCGCGCAGCAGCTTCCAGAGGGCGTCGGCGTCCGGCTGCACCAGCCGTATTCGGTCGCCGGCGAAGCGCCAGGGCGCGGTGACGAAGGAGACGTCGGAGAGCTTGATGTCCTGGATCGAACGGGCGAAGTCCACCAGCTTCATCGCGGTGCCCAGCCCCTCGTCCACGGTGAGCGACTTGGTGGCCGCGTCGGCCAGCGGCAGCAGGGTGGGCAGTGAGAAGCCCTGGCCCTGGACCTTCTTGATCATCGAGGAGAGGAAGGCCTGCTGACGCTTCATCCGACCGATGTCGGAGTTGTCGCCGATCCCGTGGCGCGTCCGCAGGTAGTCCACCGCGGACTGTCCGGAGAGCTTCTGGAGGCCCTTCTTGAGGTGTATGCCGTACTGGTTGACGTCGTTGGGCACGCAGGCCTCCACGCCGCCCACGGCGTCGGACATCGCGGCCGCGCCCTTGAAGTCGACCACGACGGTGTGGTCGATCCGCAGCCCGGTGAGCTTCTCCACGGTGTTCTGGGTGCAGGCCGGGTTGCCCTTCTCGGCGAGGCCCACGGTGAAGGCGGAGTTGAACATCTGGTCGGTCTTCGGCGTCGTCCAGGTGCCGTTCGGCAGCTTGCAGGACGGGATGGTGACCAGGGTGTCGCGGGGGATCGAGACGCCGACGGCGTGCTTGTGGTCGGCGTAGACGTGCACCAGGATCGCGGTGTCCGAGTGGCCGACGCCCTCGTCGCCGCCGCCCAGCGAGTCGTTGCCCTCGTCGCGGGTGTCCGAGCCGAGCAGCAGCACGTTGACCGGGACGGAGGCGCCCGGGCTGGCCGGGACGGGGGCCGGCGGGCGCTCGGTGGCGACGCCGCCGGAGTCGAAGGTGGTGATGTTGTTGTCCAGCCGGTGGTAGAACCAGGCTCCGGCGCCCACGACCGACAGCACCAGTACGGCGGCCAGGCCGATGGCGGTCCGCAGGTAGCGGCGCCGACGCGTGCTGCTGCTCATCCTCCGTGCCCCCCGTCTTCAGGTCTCTCGCGTTCGATGTTCGAACGTTAGACGTTCCGGGAGGCTTTTCGGTTACCCCCCTGGGGCCTGCGGAAGGCCCCCGGGTGCTGTGATGCTGATCACGCGCCGGGGCCGGAGGCGCCCGCGAGCATCCGCCGGAGCAGGTCGCGCAGCGCCGTCCGCTCGTCCGGGCCGAGCGCGGCCAGTGGCTCGCGGGCGAAGTTCAGCGATTCGCGCAGTTCCTCGGAGGCGGCCGAGCCGGTGCCGGTGGCGGCGACCAGCTTGACCCGGCGGTCGTGCCGGTCGGCTTCACGGGTCACGAAGCCGCGGGATTCGAGCCGGTCGACGATCCCGGTGATGTTGGAGGGCTCGCAGCTGAGCGTCTGGGCGATCTGGCGCATCGGCATCGGGCCGCGCCGCAGCAGCGCGAGCACCTTGGCCTGGGCGCCGGTGAGCGAGCGGGCGGCGGCGGCCTCCTCGTACTCGCGGTGGAACAGTGCGACCAGGTTGGCCATCAGGTCGACGACCTCGCGGGTGATCTCGTCGGGCTGCGGCGCGGCGTCCTGGATCGACTGGGTGTCCATGGTCGACAGTCTACCTGAAAAGTTGACAACGTGAACCTTTCATGCCCATCGTTACTTCAGTTGCTCAACCTTTCAGGTACCGAAACCGCACCTGAACCACACCTGAACCCGCAGCCGAACCGCAAGGAGCGCCCCCGATGGCAGAGCAGGCCGCCGCCCCCGCGACCGCCCGTGAATGGCACCTCGCCGCCCGCCCGCAGGGCTGGCCGGTGCCGACCGACTTCGCCCTGGTCGAGGCCCCGGTCCGGGCCCCCGGCCCGGGCGAGATCCTGGTCCGCAACGCCTACCTCTCGGTGGACCCGTACATGAGGGGCCGGATGAACGACGTGAAGTCGTACGTCCCGCCGTTCCAGCTGGGCCGGGCCATGGACGGCGGTGCGGTCGGCTACGTCGTCGCCTCCGGGGCCGAGGGCTTCGCCCCGGGCGACGCGGTGCTGCACGGGCTCGGCTGGCGCGAGTACGCGACCCTGGACGCCGGGCGCGCGGTCAAGGTCGACCCGGCCGCCGCCCCGCTCTCCGCCTACCTCGGCGTGCTCGGCATGCCCGGCCTGACCGCCTACGCCGGCCTGCTCGCCGTCGGCGCCCTGAAGGAGGGCGACAAGGTCTTCGTCTCCGGCGCGGCCGGCGCGGTCGGCTCGCTGGTCGGGCAGATCGCCAGGCTCAAGGGCGCCTCGCTGGTGGTCGGTTCGGCCGGCTCGGCGCAGAAGGTGGCCGGGCTGGTGGACGAGTACGGCTTCGACGCGGCCTTCAACTACAAGGACGCCCCGGTCGCCGAGCAGCTCGCCGAGGCCGCCCCGGACGGCATCGACCTCTACTTCGACAACGTCGGCGGCGACCACCTGGAGGCCGCGATCGGCGCGCTGAACGTGCACGGCCGCGCGGTGCTCTGCGGTGCCATCGCCCAGTACAACGACACCGCCGCACCCGCCGCCCCGCGCAACCTCGCGCTCGCCATCGGCAAGCGGCTGCGCCTGGAGGGCATGCTGGTGGGCGACCACGCCGGGCTCCAGCCGCAGTTCGTCGCGGAGGTGGCCGGCTGGCTGAAGTCCGGTGAACTGCGCACCGAGGAGACCGTGGTGGACGGTTTCGAGAACGCCGCCGAGGCCTTCCTCGATCTGCTGCGCGGCGTCAACACCGGCAAGATGGTCGTCCGCCTGGACGGCTGACGCGCCGTCAGGTCGTCGACCGCCCCGCCGCCCGCACCGGGCGGCGGGGCGGTCGGGCATCGGCGGTGCGCGCTCGGGCGCGGGCGTCGCGGCCGCACTACCGCATTCCGGCCGGATCCGAAAGTGCGTCATCCATCCTGTGGTGCCGCGCGGTACGGTGGTCCCGCCGGCGATGGGGCCGTTCGGGGGAGAGATCCGGCCGAGGGGTAGACCTCGTTGAGGATTCGACTAGCATTGAGCGAAAGCCTGTCCGTTTTGCTCAATTTAGTAGCTTAATGTCGGCTAACGTGAGTAACTGCGGATCAACTGCAGGCACGAGGCAGCTGGGGAAGGCGACCCTCGTCCACAGCCTGGAGGTCCCGGTGACGACACGTGGAGTTCTGTACATCCACACCGCGCCCCGCGCGCTGTGCCCGCACGTCGAGTGGGCCGTCGCGGGGGTGCTCGGTGTGCGGGTGAGCCTGGACTGGATCCGCCAGCCGGCCGCACCCGGGCATTGGCGTGCCGAGCTCTCCTGGCAGGGGGAGCCCGGTACGGCTTCGAAGCTCGCCTCCGCGCTGCGCGGCTGGCAGCTGATGCGGTACGAGGTGACCAGCGAGCCCTGCGCCACGGCGGAGGGGGAGCGGTACAGCAGCACGCCCTCGCTCGGCATCTTCCACGCCGTCACGGGCATCCACGGCGACATCCTGATCCCCGAGGACCGGTTGCGCGCCGTCCTGCTGCGCGCCCGCAGCGAGGGGGCCGACCTGGAGGCCGAGATCGCCCGGCTGCTCGGCAAGCCCTGGGACGACGAGCTTGAGCCGTTCCGGTACGCGGGCGAGGGCGCGCCGGTGCGCTGGCTGCACCAGGTGGTCTGAGGCCGCCCCGCACGGACCGGACGGGCACGACGAAGGGGCCGGCGGCCACGGCGGTGAACGAGACCGACGACCACGGTTACCCCGTGACGAAGGGGCCGGCGCTCTCCTTGAGCGCCGGCCCCTTCGTCGTGGGCGTCAGCGGGTGCGGAAGGCCAGCACCACGTTGTGGCCGCCGAAGCCGAACGAGTTGTTCAGCGCGGCGATCCGGCCCTCGGGCAGCTTGCGGGCCTCGTCGCGGACGATGTCGGCGTCCACGTCGTCGTCCAGCTCGTCCACGTTGATGGTCGGCGGGGCGATCCGGTGGTACAGGGCCAGCACGGTGGCGACGGTCTCGATGCCGCCGGCGCCGCCCAGCAGGTGGCCGGTCATCGACTTGGTGGCCGAGACCGCGATGTGGTCGAGGTCGTCGCCCAGCTCCTTGCGCAGCGCCTTCAGCTCGGCGGTGTCGCCCTGGGGGGTCGAGGTGGCGTGCGCGTTGACGTGCACGATCTCGGCCTTGTCCAGCTCGTTGCGCTCGAACAGGTCGGCCAGCGCGCGGGCCACGCCGGCGCCGGTCGGCTCGGGCTGCGCGATGTGGTGGGCGTCCGAGGACAGGCCCTGGCCCACGGCCTCGCAGTAGATCCGGGCGCCGCGCGCCTCGGCGTGCTCGACCGACTCCAGCACGACCACGCCGGCACCCTCGCCCAGCACGAAGCCGTCGCGGGCCTTGTCGTAGGGGCGGGACGCGCGCTGGGGGTCGTCGTTCTTCTTGGACATCGCCATCATGTTGGCGAACGCGGCGATCGGCAGCGGGTGGATCGCCGCCTCGGTGCCGCCGGCCACCACGACGTCGGCGCGGCCGGTACGGATCATCTCGATCGCGTAGCCGATCGCCTCGGCGCCGGAGGCACAGGCGGAGACGGGGGTGTGCACGCCCGCGCGGGCGCCGACCTCCAGACCGACGTTGGCCGCCGGGGAGTTGGGCATCAGCATCGGGACGGTGTGCGGGGAGACCTTGCGGGCGCCCTTCTCCTTCAGCACGTCGTACTGGTCGAGGAGCGTGGTCACGCCGCCGATGCCGGAGGCGATCACGGCGCCCAGGCGCTCGGGGGCGAGCTTGGAGGACTCGTCGGTGGCGGGGGTCTCGTAGCCGGCGTCGGCCCAGGCCTCGCGGGCGGCGATCAGCGCGAACTGCGCCGAGCGGTCCAGCTTGCGGGCCAGCGGGCGGGGCAGGATCTCGCCCGGCTCGACGGCGGTCCTCGCCGCGATCTTCACCGGCAGGTCCTCGGCCCACTCCTCGGTCAGGGCCGCCACGCCGGACCGACCGGCGACCAGGTTCTCCCAGGTGCTGGCGGCGTCGGCGCCCAGCGGCGTGAAGGCGCCGATACCCGTGACGACCACGGTGCGGTTTTCAGCGGTCACTGGTTTCTTCTTCTCTCACGTGTGCGGGGGGTCGGCGGCGTGCCGAGGAAGGGCCCGGCCGGGCGCCCCGAGTGGGGGCGTCCC